>JAPLJS010000055.1 GCA_026388545.1 Deltaproteobacteria bacterium | reverse complement strand
ATAACAAGGAACCGATGATCTTACATTATGTTTTTTACTTGCCGAGTTACCCACAGCAAAGAGCCCGTACATGCCACGAGAATAAGAAAATCTATTGGCATGTACGCTCTCTTTGTTGTGGATAACTCTAACATACAAGGGCAAGGGAGAGGGTGAGATGACCATTCATTTCCCCCTCCCCCAACCCCTCCCAAGAGGGGAGGGGAGTTAATCTGGATAGAACTTTTCTTAGCCGGAAATTTTTTCTTGACAAGATGTCCATTATCGGTTGTCCATATGAAGGGAAAATAAGAGGAACGAAACCCTTGTTAAAAATGTCTTATCACGTGGATGACAAGAACCGGACAATCGCAGACGATGACGTGGAATTTGTCGTATTATGTCAGAAAGGCGATACCGACGCTTTCGAGGTTTTGGTAGAGAGGCACCAGAAGAAGATGCTGAACATCGCGTACAGGATGACGGGCAACTACGATGATGCCTGTGACGTGGTGCAGGAGGCATTTCTCTCAGCCTACAGGTCGATAAAAAAGTTCCGGCAAGAATCCCAGTTTTCCACGTGGCTCTACAGAATCGTCGTGAACCACACGAAAAACCGATTACAACAGGTAAAGACCCTCTCTCATAACCAGGAATCATTCAACGATCCTGCTGAAATAGAAGACGAAAGGCATCTCTGCCAGGCGCCTTCATCTGAAGCACCCCCTCTCGAACAGCTTGAGAAGAGGGAGCGGGAGGCAAAGGTGCAGGAATGCATCATTTCCCTCGATGACGAATACAGGGATGTCCTGGTTCTCAGGGATATACAGGGATTTTCCTATGAAGAGATACAGGATATTTTGAAAATACCGGACGGAACGGTTAAATCCCGACTCTTCAGGGCGCGGAATGCCCTGAAGGATTGCCTGATGAAGCTACTTGGGGACCTGTGATGACATGTAAAGATAGTGAACATACTATGCCTGCCTATCTCGAAGGGTTACTCTCTCCGGAAGAGAAAGTTCTCGTCGAAGAGCACCTTGCGTCGTGCCGGCAGTGCAGCAACGCCCTCGAAGCCCTGAAGAAAACGGGAAAACTTGTGCGTGAACTCGAGGAGGTAGATCCGCCGCCGTGGTTCACGCAGAGGATCATGTTTCGGGTGCGGGAAGAGGCAAAACAGGAAACGGGCATCATTCGGAAACTGTTTTATCCGATTCATATAAAGATTCCCGTCCAGGCCCTGGCCACTGTCCTCATTGCCGTTCTCGCCTTCCAGATTTACAGGGTCGGCGAACCGGAGATTAAGGTTGTCATAGCGCCTCCGGCAGCCATATTTGAAACCGGAAAAGATCAAGCCCCGACAACTTCTCAGAAGCCCCCGGAAGCTGTTCCTGCCCCGGCCGCAAAGGAAAAGACCGTCCTTACGAAAGCCCCAAAGAAGGATATGGATATGATGGCCGCCCCGGCACTTGAATACAAGCGTGAAGAAATCGGGCATTATGCAGGAGCTGCCAAGGAAAGCAGGAAATACGAAGCCTTGCCCGCTGCGCCACAGGCTATAGGAACGGCCGTCAGAAAATCGGCGTACATCGGTGTTACGGTTCATGTCGAGGACGCAGGTATTGCCGTCAAAGAGGTAAAAAACCTGCTCGGCAAATTCGGTGCACGAAAAATTGAGAGGCAATCCCTTGAAGGGAAAGAAGTCATTACCGCAGAACTCAAGGTGCAAAACGTAAAGGAATTCATGGAGAAACTAAAGACAATTGGAGAAATGGGAGAGAAAGGGATACCTTCCGATATCCGAGAGCGGGATATTTCAATAACGATAGAAATTTTCGGAAAATAGGGAGGGATATTCCCCCTTTTTCTGATAAGCAGGGACTTCTTCCTCTTTATACGTCACCATTTTTAGTTGGTCGGGTCATGCCTTCATTAGAAAGATCGACTCACCATAACGGCTAATCCCTTATGCGATAGGGGAAGTATGAAAAACGAATACTCGTTTTGATCTTCCGTCTTGGCGACAGCGCTACAGCTCAGGAAGGCAAGATACCAACCGATGGCGGCCTGCGAAAAGTAGTGTTTATCATCATTTATCCTTGATAACGCCGGGAGAACTGACACGGCGTATAAGGCTCCTTTAATGTACAGGTTATCGTTCATCCGGGCGGCTGTGATAAAGGGGACTGCACCAATAAACGCGTGACCGCTCAATCCTTCGTTGTCATTAAACGGTCTCCAATCGGAGTGTCCTTCCGACGGCGGCGATCCCCCTGTGGCCCACTGCATGAAGAGTCCTCCAGGGGCGCCGACAGCAATTGCCCTGAGGGATCTTTGCGCCCACTCGCCTGTCGCTGTGTCTTTGAAAACGGCATATGTACCGAGGAGCGCCGGGATAGTTAGATAAACTTCACCGGGCTGTCTGAAGATATGAGAAAAATCATCTGTTGTTGCACTCTTCACATTTTTTGTGTACTTCTCCTGGATATCCTTATCCATTGAGGTATTTGCGAACACGCCTGCACCGGCTATCCCGATACCTAATTGAATGAGGTTATTTCCATCAAGGTAAAAGTTGCGGTAATCTTTTTTTACCGATTCAAGGGGAGAGGAGAGAAGTGCGGAATCTCCGGCATAGCAGAGGTGAGAATGCAGGAAGATGAAAAATAAGGCTGCTATATAACGTTTTTTCAACTCTTGTTCTCACTTCAAGTCTCAATAGAGGTCAAGCTTTTAATGCTTTCCAGATAAGGGGGAACGGCAATCCCTCCCTCGGTGATGATGGCTGTGAGGTAACAGTTGGGGGTTACATCAAAGGCGGGATTATAGACATCCACCCCTTCAGGCGCCACTTGTACTCCACGGATTGTTGTGACTTCCTCTCTATTTCTTTCCTCAATGGGAATCTCATCGCCATTCGAAACGGACATGTCTATCGTCGATACCGGTGCTGCTATATAAAAAGGAATGTTATGCTCTTTGGCTAGAACAGCGAGTGAATAGGTGCCGATCTTGTTAGCCGCATCGCCGTTGGCGGCAATCCGGTCCGCGCCGACAATAACCTTGCTGATCCTCCCCTGTTTCATCAAGAAACCCGCCATGCTGTCCGTAATCAGGGTGGCAGGAATATTCTCCTTCATCAATTCCCAGGCCGTCAGCCGGGCACCTTGGAGGACGGGCCTCGTCTCATCAACATACACATAAACTTTTTTCCCTTCTTCGCAGGCAGCCCTGATCACGCCCAGGGCCGTCCCGTACCCGGCCGTCGCCAGGGCGCCGGCATTACAGTGAGTAAGTATGGTGTCGCCATCCTGAATGAGCGATCTTCCATGAATGCCCATTCGCCTGTTTATGGCAATATCCTCCTCGCAGATTCTGATAGCTTCATCCACAAGTGTCTTCTTGATCTTATCCGGATGGGATAATGGTGCTTCTGCAAAACGTTTTTTCATCCTCTCGATGGCCCAGAAGAGGTTCCTTGCCGTGGGGCGTGTACGGGCAAACTCGGAGCAGATTTCATTAAAGGCAGTCCTAATGTCTTCTTTGGACGAAGGGCAAAGATTCAACATGCCCAGGGCGATACCCATCGCCGCCGCAACTCCTATGGCCGGGGCGCCGCGAACGGTCATGTCCTTGATCGCCGCCGCGACATCCTCATAGCGCCTGCATGTCACGCATTTTTCTTCATGAGGCAGGGCATTCTGGTCGATCATGACGACGGCATCGTCTTCCCAATATATTGTTCTGATTGTCATTGCTGAATACGAAACCTTTAACTTATCAATACTATTTTATGAATCTCTCTGAGAATTCTATGTGCTTTTCCGTTTCTCCTTTTGGAGGAGCCTGTATGTTTCCTCGTAAATCCTGATACGCGGACCAACGGCGACAATTTCAATCTCTTTTTTCGAGATGCGATAGATTATCCTCAATTTGCTAACCCGCATACTGCGTAACCCAGCCAATTCATCCCGCAGTATCTTGCCTGTGTGCGGCGCTTCCATGATTGCCTTGAGCCCGGCCTTGATTTTTTTCTTTAATTCCGGATGCATCCCGCGAATCAAAGCGGCTATTTCTTCCGGCATCCTCAGTGTATGAAGGATTGGTTTCATAATTCGTCAAGGGTGAAGACTTGTGCCCGCTTTGCCTTCAATGAGTTCAGCCCCCGGCTGATTTCCTCCATCAATGCTGCATCTGAGCGTACATTGGCTGTTTCCTTGATGCTTTCATACTCATCAGGACTGATGATAATCGCCGCGGGCCGCCCGTTTTTTGTGATAACGATCTCCTCGTCGGTGGAACTTACCATATCCACGATGGCACTGAATTTCATTTTTGCCTCGGATAATGAGAGTGTTTTCATAATCTGACTCCAATTGTAGTTAATCATAATTCTAGTCATAATTACTCATATTGATATGAATTTGTCAAGAGAAAAGAACGTAAAGTGCGCATCTTCCATGGTAGTAATTGTAATCAGGGACAGGTGTCCCCCTTTAACAACCTTAACGATGCGAAGCATTGGAGGCAGGTACTCGTAAAGACGGTATCTCAAACCGGGGATAATTATTCTTTTGCCAACATCTTTTTCAAAAGCTCGTTGATAACCTGGGGATTGGCCTTTCCCTGGGTAGCTTTCATGACCTGGCCGACGAAGTACCCGAAGAGTTTTTCCTTGCCTGCCCGGTACTGCTCAAGCTGTGCCGGATTTGCCGCCAGAATTTCGGCAATGGTTTTTGCCAGCGCATCTTCATCGGTAATCTGCACCATGCCTTTTTCTTCGATAATCGTTTGGGGCGTCTCCCCGGTCTTGTACATCTCCACAATAATATCCTTGGCCATCTTTCCGCTGATGGTGCCGTTTTCAATGAGCACAATCATCTCTGCGAGTGACTGGGGAAGGATGGTACATTCCTTAATGTCCCTTTTTTCTTCATTAAGGAACCGGAGAACATCCCCCATAACCCAGTTGCCGGCAACTTTCGGCTTCCCGGAAAGCCGCGCCACTTCTTCGAAGTAATCGGCAAGGGCCCGGCTCGATGTCAGCACCCCGGCATCGTAGGGAGGGATCTGATACTCTCTGATAAACCGTTCCCGTTTTTCCAGTGGAAGTTCGGGGAGGCTTTTTTTAACCTCCTCAATCCATACCTCATCAATGACGATCGGAACGAGATCGGGATCGGGGAAATAGCGGTAATCGTGGGCCTCTTCTTTACTCCGCATGGACAGTGTCACCCCCTGGGAATCATCCCAGAGCCTGGTTTCCTGGATAACCTCCTGGCCATTCTCCAGAACGTACTGCTGCCGCTTGATTTCATACTCCAGGGCACGCTGGACATTCCGGAAGGAATTCATGTTTTTAAGTTCTGCCCGCGTACCGAAGGCCGTTTCGCCTCTTTGCCTGAGAGATACGTTGGCATCGCAGCGGAAACTCCCCTCCTCCATGTTCCCATCACAGATTTCCAGATAGACCAGTATTTCATGGAGTCTTTTCAGATAGGCAGCGGCCTCCTCGGCGTTTCTCATATCCGGCTCGCTGACAATCTCAATCAATGGCACCCCCGTCCGGTTCAGGTCCACATAACTTGACGGTGTATGCTCATCGTGCATCAGTTTACCCGCGTCTTCCTCCATGTGAATCCGGGTAATGCCTATCCTCTTCTTTCCCCCATCCTGTTCAATATCTACATACCCGTGCTCTGAAAGGGGCTGGGCATACTGTGATATCTGATACCCTTTGGGAAGATCGGGATAAAAATAGTTTTTCCTCGCAAAATTGCATGCTTTGTTGATCCTGCAATGAGTCGCCATGGCCATTTTCATTGTGTACTCGACCACCTTCTTATTCAAAACGGGCAGGACCCCGGGCATCCCCATACATACGGGACAGGTGTGACTGTTGGGCTCAGCTCCGAACTGGGTTGAGCAGCCGCAGAAAATTTTCGATTTCGTGAGAAGCTGGGCATGAACCTCCAGCCCGATGACCGGTTCATATGACATTAGAGAGTTGGTCTCCTTTTCTCAAGGGTTGCGTGTTTTTCAAAAGCAGAGGAAATCTGTATTAATTTACCTTCCTCAAAGTGTCCCGCCAGAAACTGAACACCGATGGGGAGTCCTTCCCGCGTAAAGCCGCAGGGTACAGAAATCCCCGGTATGCCCGCCAGGTTTGCCGATATTGTGAATATATCGGAGAGGTACATCTGCAGCGGATCTTCCGTTTTCTCGCCGATCTTGAAGGCGGGAGTGGGGGATGTCGGGGTAAGAATTACATCACACTGTTTGAATGCCTCCTCAAAATCCCGTTTAATCAATGACCGCACCTGGGAGGCCTTCTTGTAGTAGGCGTCATAATATCCTGAAGACAACGCGTATGTCCCTATCATTATACGCCTTTTTACCTCAGCCCCGAAGCCTGCCGAGCGGGTTTTTTTATACATATCCAGGAGATCCCTGCTCTCCTGAGAGCGGAATCCGTATTTCACCCCGTCATAGCGGGCCAGATTGGAACTCGCCTCCGCGGGGGCAATGATATAATACACGGCCAGGCAATACTCGGTATGAGGAAGAGACATCTCGATGCACTTCGCCCCGAGACCTTCTATAACCGTGATGGCTTTGCGAACCGACTCTTCGACCTCCGGATCAATCCCTTCGATGAAGTACTCCTGCGGAATCCCTACCCTCCAGCCCTCGATACCACGCGAGAGAAATTCCCGGTAATCCGGCACATCCATGGGAACCGACGTGGACTCCCTCGGATCATAACCGGCAAGGGCATTCATCATGATGGCGCAATCCTCCACATCCTTGGTAAAAGGACCGATCTGGTCGAGGGAGGAGGCAAAGGCGATGAGGCCGTATCGGGAAACCCTCCCGTAGGTAGGCTTTATCCCGACAACGCCGCACAGTGCAGCCGGCTGTCTGATGGAGCCGCCCGTATCGGACCCGATAGAGGCAATGCAAAGATCGGCAGCCACCGCCGCCGCGGAGCCGCCGCTGGACCCGCCGGGGATTCTATCAAGATCCCAGGGATTTCTGGTAATCCCGAAATACGAAGTTTCCGTTGATGAACCCATGGCAAATTCATCCATATTTGTCTTGCCGGTAAACACGGCGCCGGAGTCCTTTAATTTCTCCACCACCGTGGCATCATACGGCGGGATATAGTTGTGCAGGATGGGGGACCCGCATGTCGTCAAGAAACCCTTCGTGCATACGATATCCTTAAGAGCGACGGGGATGCCGGTCAGGGGTTTGATCTTCCCCGCTTTGATGTCTTTGTCTGCTTTCAACGATTCTTCAAAGGAATACTCCTTCATGAGGGTAATGTATGCGTGAACACCCTTCTCAACGGCGTCAATCCTCTTGAACACGGAGGTAACGATGTCGGAGGAGGTTACCTCTCCCGACATGATCAATTTCTGCAACTCGTGAATCGTTAATTGATGGAGTTCCATACTCCCCTCTTCTACTCGATGACCTTCGGAACCCGGAAAAAGGGCCCTCGCGCTTCGGGGGCATTGGACAGGGAAAGTTCATGGCTGAGGGAATCTTTGACAACGTCATCCCTGAAGGCATTTTGAAGGGCAATTGCATGACTGACCGGTTCGATGCCCGTCGTATCTGCCTGATTCAACTTCTCAATATACATAAGGATATCGTTGAGCTGCGAGGTGAATTTCACCTTTTCCTCTTCACTGAAATCAAGCCTTGCCAGATGAGCAACATTTTCCACTTCATTTTTTGTAATCTTCAATCCCGTCTCCTTTATTCAATAAACTTTCCAACCCAATTATTTCCCCTCCCCTGGTGGGAGGGGGAAATGTAAATTTTCTTCCATTAAAATACCTGCCATATCGGGTTGATCTGATCAATAACCTTCTTTATCACCGGATCTATACGGCTGTCTGCTTCCTGCTCAGTACAATCAAGCACATCATCCGACACATGTGTGCCATCCTGCATTTCAATAAGCACCGATTTTATCGACTCTGCCAGACCGGTGATATGATACCCCCCTTCAAGGGTTAAAACCAGTTTTCCGCCGCAGCAGTTATCGGCAATATCCATGAGAATACGGGTTAAATAGGCAAATCCATCGGAGGTCACTTTCATGCCGCCCAGCGGATCCTTGTAATAAGGATCAAATCCGGCCGAAATCAACACGATGTCCGGCTTAAATTTCATGGATAGGGGGTATATTATTTTTCTAAAAATCTTGACATATTGGGCATTATCCGTACCGGGTCTGAGGGGAATATTGACATTATAGCCGAGGCCTTTCCCCCGTCCGATTTCTTCTATAGCGCCTGTACCCGGATAATATGGATACTGGTGTGTTGAGAAATATAAAACCCTATTGTCATCATAAAATTGCGCCTGGGTACCGTTACCGTGGTGCAGGTCCCAGTCAACAACCAGGATTCTATTCATTGTGTACTTCAAAATCGCGTGCATGGCGCCTATGGCAACATTGTTGAAGAGACAGAAGCCCGCTGCATTCGACACCCCCGCATGGTGTCCGGGCGGCCTGACAAGGGCAAAGGCCCCTTCAACTTCCCCGGAAACAACGCTGTCAATGGCGTTGAATAACCCTCCCACCGCTAACTTTGCAACATCGTATGACTCCGGTGTCGCTGCGGTATCGGGATCGAGGGCAACGAATGCCTTGCCTGCCGTACTGGCCACAAGATTGATGTATGAAGGGGAATGAATCATTCCAATCTCTTCATGGGTAGCATACCGTGGTTCAATTTCGACAAATTTTCCCGCCATATCGGGAGCATCGAGCATAGCATACGTCGCTCCAAGCCTCTGCGGTGATTCCGGATGACCAAATCCGGCGTCATGCCTTAAGTACCTTTCATCCTTAACAATACCCGTTTTTCGCGACATCGGCCACCTTCCCTAATAGGGTTTCTTTTTGAACAATCGTAGTTTTCTAACACAAAAGTGCTGAGAACGCAAAAATTTTCAGCGACAATACGCGCCTGCGAAAAACGTTGACAAATAGAGAAATCCATATATATATTCTCATTCAATTTACTGAAGAAGAGGTTGAAATCATGTTCGGAATCGGTTTGCCCGAACTCATCATAATAGCCATTATCGCGTTGCTCGTCGTGGGCCCAAAAAAATTACCGGACCTTGCTAAGTCCTTGGGTAAAGGCCTCACCGAATTCAAAAAGGCGGCCGAAGAAGTTACAGAAAATGTCAAAGAAACACTGAAGCCGGATGATATCAAAAAAGAAGTTGATGACTTTAAAAACTCACTCCTCTTTGGCAAAAAAGACGACCAGGAGGAGCATAAGCAATCTCCACCCGCCGACGGCGAAAAGAGAGAACAATCCCCCAAAGACTCCACGAATAAAACTCAGTCTTGACAACTCAACGTAAGAATCAATTTCTTAATGGAGACGCGTAATATTTAATCTATGGAAGACCCTGTAGAAGAAAAAATGCCCTTTACCAATCATCTGGGGGAATTGAGAACCAGGCTTATCCGTATACTCATTGTAGTCGGTATTGGTGTCGGCGTTTGCTGGTTTTATAGGGACTGGTTATTCCAGATCATCACAATGCCCCTGGTTCAGGTCCTGCCTAAGAACAGTCACATGATATATACCAGCCTGCCGGAGGCATTTTTCAACTACATGAAAATCTCTTTCTTTGCATCGCTTTTTCTGACATGCCCCTACTCCCTGTATCAGCTATGGAAGTTCATATCACCCGGCCTCTATAAGGCGGAAAAGAAATATGTAGTCCCCTTTGTAATCACTTCAACCCTGTTGTTTGTCGGCGGCGTCCTCTTCGGATATTTTCTTGCCCTTCCCCCGGCATTCAGTTTTTTTGTGGAATTTTCATCTGACTTTCTCAAACCAATGATTTCTTTGAGGGAATATCTCTCCTTTTCCCTGAAACTCCTGCTTGCGTTTGGTCTGTCCTTTGAACTCCCTGTCATTATCTTCTTCATGGTAAAGATCGGAGTGGTAAGTTCAAAAATGCTCGCGAAACAGAGGCGATACGCCATCCTGGTAATATTTGTTGCCGCTGCCATACTGACACCTTCCCCTGATGCACTCACCCAGATCATCATGGCTATACCCTTGATGGGACTTTACGAAATTGGTATATTTGTGGCAAAATTCGCCGAAAAAAAACGCCCCAAAGCCGACGATGAGAAAGACAATCAAGAAGAAACATGACCCATAAGAATACAAAAAAACATTTCAAACACTCCGGCCTCGGGACAATAGTATTGGTGACCATCCTGTGTTGCCTCATTCTCGCAGTTATCGGTAGCAGTATCCTTTATTATATCCTTCTCAAAGAATTGCCGAGCATTGCGGCCTTAAAGGACTACCGTCCGAGCATCGCCACACGGGTGTATGCGGACAACAATGAACTCATCGATGAGTTTTTTCTGGAAGACAGAAAGGTCATTAAGCTTGCAGATGTTCCCAAGGTAGTTATTCAGGCCTTTGTGGCTGCGGAAGATGCGAGATTTTATCAGCACAAGGGCTTTGACCTGCAGAGTATAACGAGGGCTTTTTATAAAAATATCGAGGCAGGACGCATTGTTCAGGGGGGAAGTACTATAACTCAACAGGTGGCCAAATCCCTCTATCTCTCTTCGGAGAGAAAGTACATGAGAAAAATCAAGGAGGCTGTGCTCGCCTATAAGATCGACAAGTATCTAACAAAAGATGAAATCATGAGCCTCTATCTGAATCACATCTACTTAGGGCATGGAACGTACGGAATTGAGGCGGCATCACAGGGGTATTTTGGGAAAAGCGCCAAGTATCTGACCCTGCCCGAAGCCGCACTCCTGGCCGGACTTCCCAAGGCGCCCAGCAGCTATTCCCCTTTCATCAACTTCGACAAGGCACGCCAGAGACAGACCTATGTACTGGACAGGATGGTCGAGGATGAATACATCACCCAGGAAGAAAAATCGCGGGCACTCGCAATACATATCAAACTCAAATCCACCAGACCAAAGGAAAAAATTGCCCCCTATTTTGTCGAAAACGTTCGAAAGTACATCCTGGAAAAATACGGTAGTGACGTACTGTATAAAGAAGGTCTCGAGATCTATACGACCCTTAACATAGATATGCAAAAGGCGGCACGGGATGCTGTTGAGAGGGGCCTTCAGGAATTAGAAGCCAGGGAGGGATATGAAAAAGGCGTTGTTCAGGGAGCATTTCTCTGTATGGATGCGAAGACCGGTGCCGTCACAGCTATGGTCGGAGGAAGGGATTTCAAGAAAAGTGAATTCAACCGCGCAACCCAATCAAAGAGACAGCCGGGATCATCTTTTAAGCCATTTATCTACACAGCCGCTTTCGACAAGGGAATGACTCCATCGACACGGATACTGGATGCCCCTATTGTCTATGAAGACAGGTCATCACCGGACGGTTTCTGGAAACCAAAAAACTTTGACGGAAAATTTAATGGGCCGACCACTCTGAGAACCGCCCTCGTCCAATCGCGTAATATCATTACGATAAAGGTTCTTCAGGAGATAGGGGTTGATTACGCCGCTGCATATGCCGCAAATATGGGAATAAACTCTCCACTGTCAAAAAATCTCACCATGGCGCTGGGAACGTCCAGTGTCACCCTTCAGGAAATGGTCAGGGCCTATGGTGTTCTGGCAAACCAGGGGAAACGGGTCGTTCCCTTTTTCATAAGAAAAATCGTTGATCGAACAGGTCAAGTCTTTGAAGAGACCCAGGTAAAAAGTGAACAGGTTATCGACCCTCGTATAGCCTTCATTTCATCCTATGTCCTGCAGGATGTTGTGGAAAGCGGAACAGGGAGGCGGGTAAAGAGCATCGGCAGGCCCGTCGCAGCGAAGACGGGAACAACGGATGACATGAGAGATGCGTGGTTTATAGGCTTTACCCCTTCTCTGGTGGCTGGAGTGTGGGTCGGTTTTGACCAGGAAAGATCACTCGGCAAACAAGAAGTGGGAGGAAGGGCCGCAGCGCCCATATGGCTTTACTTCATGGAAAAGGCCGTGCGCGGCAAGCCCGTAGAAATTTTTCCCGTTCCGGATGGAATTGTGTTCATCAAGGTAGACCCACATACAGGCATGCCCACGATGCGGTCAACTTACGGAACCATATATGAAAGTTTCCTTGAGGGTACGACCGCAAATGGCGCGGTACCTGTGGAGGTTGACGAGACACAGGACGACCCTACCAAAAACAATACGGATAGCTCCCGTTAAGAATACATAAAACCTTCGAAAAATCAAAGTTGCAACTCCACGTTATTCAAAATTTTTTATCTCTTGATTGTATAATTTTTTCATTATGAAGAAATTTTTATTACCCGCTTCGTTCATCATTCTGATATCTGCCGTCTTTCTGTCCTGTTGCAGTATAACACTATCAGACAGCGGATACACATTAACAGCGGTTATCAGGAACGCTGATCTGGATTACACTATGCTGAATAATATTGACAATATCACCCCTCCTTTTCCGGATGGAAGCACATATCAAATAGGCGATATCGGGACGGTCAAAGGCACGTATACAGTTTATAAATTCATGCGGGAGTACAAAGGCCGGTCAAAATTTTCAGTAAATCCGGTTACATTTCATGACCTTCTGGCGGTCAAAGTCGATACCGCAAGCGTGATTGTTGATGCCTGTAAATATACCCTTGAATGGACTGACAGCCCCAGCCTTGCCCTTTACAGACTGGGAAGAAAGGGCGTCCGCTTTAAAACAAATATCGACGTCAACGAGCTTCAGCTAACAATTCCAGCCGCACAAAATTCTAACAAAGACAAAGAAGAAAAGCCCCCTGTTGTGAAAAAAATAGAGAAACAATCCGGACAGATAAAGGAATAAATACATTCATTCGATACTGTAAGACCTTTGAAAAACACCCCCTCTGTCATTGCGACCGAAGTGAAGCAATCTCATACCTTACTGATAATATAAGACTGAATGTTTTTTTACCATTGGGTAGCCATCCAAAACGCAACAGGGAGCACAAAATCAGCATATCCAGCATTTAAATACGAAGTCGTAAGCCGAATCACGGGACAAAATGATTCATTACGCGTTGAAACATAAAGAGTCTGAAGTGTTTATTTTTCTGTTCAAGAAAAAAGTGAATGTCTTCCTGTTATGTTGTTTTTTTGAGTCGGTATAAAAAAGCAAGATAGCAAGTCGTAATCATCACTTCAATACTGACCTGAAGGCTGGGGACTCGTAGGTGTTCTAAAGTTCAGCCTTATCCGGCTTTAATCGAAATCAGCCCTGAGGATTACCACGTGATGTATTGCAAATTTTATAGAAGACCGAATTATTCCCTGTAATAGCTTGTTAATGAGTTCGATCTAAAACTTGAAGTAAACAAAAAGTCGTAATAATCATCTGTTCAATACGTCGTTCAAAAAACTCTTGACAAATAAAATTTTTACTATATGCTAAATAGCAAATTCACGAATAATGGTAAATACATGACCCGTCACAATCTGAGCAGCAACATCCTGATCGTAGTGGTAGTACTTGTACTTAGGGGGACCGCAGCTCGGTTTCTGTGATGGACTGACATAGAAACAAAGAGCCGCGGGCCCCGCTACCCCGCGGCTTTTTTTGTATTTGAAAAAGCCGCCGTTCAGTAAAATGTGCGGCTTTTTTTATTGTCATAGAATTAAGGAGTACGAAGGAAAGAGAAAATGGATACTATAGGAGCAGATATCATCATACAAATCCTCAGGGAAGAAGGGGTGGATGTCATCTTCGGATACCCGGGGGCGAATACACTACCCTTGCATGACCGTTTGACGAACAGCCAGGTCCGCCATTATCTCATGCGGCACGAACAGGCAGCGGCCCATGCTGCTGACGGTTATGCCCGCGCCACCGGGAAGGTCGGCGTGTGCCTCGCAACATCAGGACCGGGGGCTACCAATCTGGTAACAGGTATCGCCACGGCCTATATGGACTCAACGCCCATGGTTGCCCTGACGGCACAGGTGAGCACGAGCCTTTTGGGACAGGACGCCTTCCAGGAAACGGATATCATCGGGATTACCATGCCTATCACAAAACACAGCTACCAGGTGCATGACGTGAACGATGTTGCACAAACATTAAGGCAGGCATTTGAACTCGCCAAGACCGGGAGACCGGGGCCCGTCCTTGTGGATCTCCCCCGTGATATTCTGGCAGCGAAATGCGAACCGGCAGAAGAAAAATCAGAATCGGCACTGAAGAAGAACGGCAATGCAGTGGAAGACCCGGAACAACTGGAAAAAATTGCTAAGGCCCTGAATCAGAGTGAACGGCCGATCCTCGTCATTGGCGGGGGAGTCAAATTGAGTAATGCATTTCACCTGATACGTGAGCTTATAGCAAAAGCGAAAATTCCCTTCGTAACGACAATGATGGGAGTCGGTTCCGTCGATTCCGCAAATGGTTACAACCTTGGGCTTATCGGAACTCACGGGAACGAGCTGGCAAACAAAATGGTGCACCAGTGCGATTTTATGCTTGCCGTGGGTACCCGTTTCTCGGACCGCAGTACTGCGCAAATAGAAGAATTCGCACCCCTGGCAAAAATCGCCCAGATCGATATCGATCCCACATCGATCGGCAAGAGCATCAAAATCAATATCCCCTATGTCGGAGATATTCATGATACCCTTACCGCCCTGCTCCCCCTCATCGATGAGAAGGAAAAATCGGAGTGGCTGCAGAGAATCGATATGGAAAGGGATGCGATCGAACAAAAACTTGATGATAGCGGTTGCGGACATGCGGGAAATTTTATCCGCCTGGTTCAGGAGGCCATGCCCAGGGAAACGACGGTGACTGCGGACGTGGGATTGAATCAGATATGGACAATCCGCACATGGAAGGCACGGGGCCCCCGCAGCCTGATTACCAGCGGAGGGATGGGCACCATGGGATTCAGCCTGCCTGCGTCAATAGGCGTCAAAGTCGGCGCACCGGAAAGGGCCGTTGTGTCTATCTCCGGTGATGGCGGGTTCTTCATGAATATACAGGAACTGGCGACTATCGGTTATTACAATCTGCCGATAAAGATTATCGTCATCAATAACGGCCACCTGGGAATGATCCGCCAGATCCAGCATCACTTCTACAATGACCGCTTTAATACCATCGATTTGGGAAGTAACGTTGATTTCGTTGCTGTCGCACGAGGCTTCGGCATTCCTGGTTGCAGGATTAATGTTGAGGAAGATCCCATGGCCGGCATCGAAGCGATGGCCAACTCGGAGGGTCCGTTTCTCCTGGAAGCTGTAGTTGATCCGGAAAACTACGTCTATCCCATTATACCACCCGGCTGCTCAAACATCGAAATGATGTATGAGAGGCTTGACTGATTGAATGACGCACTACGGAGGATAAGCTATGTTTAGAAAGGTTCGCGAACAGGAACAGACCATTTCCATTCTGGTCAACAATCAACCGGGCGTTCTCTCCCGTGTAGGTGGCGTATTTGGCCGTCATGGGTACAACATCAAAAGCCTCTGTGTGGCGGAAACAACGAACCCCGAAGTTTCGAGAATCACGCTAACCAGTGAATCGGACCCCGATTTTACGGAAAAGATAAAAAAACAGTTGGAGAAGCTTGTAGATGTAATAGCAGTCTCCGATCTCTCGGGACAGGCATATATTCAAAGAGAATTAATGTTAATCGGCGTTACTGTTAAAGAGGGAATGCATTCCGAGCTCCTGCGGGCAATTGAAATGTTTGGTTGCAAAATCGTCACCATGGCTCCCGATTATTTCATTCTTGAAATAACAGGTCTTCAGGACGAAACGGCAGCAGTCTTGAAATATTTTCAATCTTTCGGCGTGGAAGAAATAAACAGAACCGGGTCAATTGTTGTACACCGGAATAGACCGCAAGGAAAAATCTGAAAAACTTACAAAATATGCTTGACAATATCAAGGGAGACTGTTAGAGATATCCACATGGATTAATACCATGTACTCTTTAAGTATCGCAAACATCGCCATAATTATCGGGATAATCATTCCCTGCCATAGGGGGGCTGGCTGATGGTTTGCGCTTAGCACATATTTCGCAACTGACAACCGTTACCAGCCAAAGGTAACGGTTTTTTTTTGGAGAAAATCCGAATAAAGATTTTTAGAAATACCATAATTCAAAAAGGGGGAACAGAAAAGTGAAGGTAACAGGAGCACAAGTCCTTTTTAATGCCTTGGAAAAAGAAAATGTCGATACCATCTTTGGTTTTCCGGGTGGCGCCGTACTCGATATTTTTGATGAACTGTACAGACGCAACATTAAAAATATTTTAGTGCGGCATGAACAGGGCGCCATACACGCAGCCGACGGGTACGCGAGGGCTTCCGGCAAGGTTGGTGTTTGCCTCGTGACATCGGGACCCGGAGCAACCAACACGGTCACCGGTATTGCCAATGCTTATCTGGATTCCATTCCGGTTGTCGTACTGACCGGTCAGGTAGCGACATCGCTGATTGGCGGTGATGCCTTTCAGGAAGTGGATATTACCGGTATTACAAGACCATGCACCAAGCACAACTTTCTGGTGAGAAGAATTGAAGACCTGGGCCGAACCGTCAGAGAGGCCTTTCATATTGCCCGATCGGGACGTCCCGGACCGGTCTTGATCGATATTCCCAAAGATATCACACGGACACTCATAGAAGAGAATGATATATCCTGGAACTTAAGCCTCCCTAATAACGGTAAAAAGACTTCTATTGATGCGGAGTGTGCGAAAGCCCTCGACATGATCAGGAAAGCAGAAAAACCGCTTATCATCTCGGGTGGCGGTGTTATGCTGGGGCGGGCCTGGGATGAATTGAGAACATTTGTGCAGACACTGAACATCCCCATTACCTCAACATTAATGGGGCTCGGGGGGTTCCCCGCTTCAGCCCCTCAATGGCTCGGCATGCCGGGGATGCACGGCACCTACTATGCCAACATGGCCATCAGTCACTGTGACCTTTTGATCGCCATCGGTATGCGGTTTGACGATCGAGTTACCTCAAAGCTCGATGCCTTTGCACCCCATGCCAAGGTCCTTCATATAGACATTGACCCGGCATCCATCGATAAACTTGTGAAAACACATCACTCGATCGCGAGTGATTGCAAACCGGTATTACAGCTTCTCAATACATGGATTGCCGATGATCGTTTTGCGATTCCCGAAGCACAAACAAAGGCATGGCTCGATCAAATTGGAAAGTGGAAAAAGCACGCACCCATGACATATTGCCAGGCTGACAAAATCAAGCCTCAATACGTCGTCGATACATTGTACCGACTCACGGAGGGCAAGGCGATCATCACGACTGAGGTGGGTCAGAACCAGATGTGGGCCGCTCAATTTTATCACTTTGATTATCCCAATTCCTTCATTTCGTCAGGCGGGTTGGGCACAATGGGTTTTGGATTCCCGGCAGCAATAGGAGCACAGGTTGCATGCCCTGACAGGGTTGTCGTGGATATTGCCGGCGACGGAAGCATACAAATGAACATTCAGGAACTGGCAACGGCGGTTAATTATGACCTTCCGGTTAAAATCGTTATCTTAAATAACGGCTTCCTGGGCCTGGTTCGCCAGTGGCAGGAATTATTTTATGGGAAGCGGTATTCTCATAGTAATATACGTAATGTCCCTGATTTTGTGAAA
Source organism: Deltaproteobacteria bacterium (assembly GCA_026388545.1). Classification (NCBI taxonomy): domain Bacteria; kingdom Pseudomonadati; phylum Myxococcota; class Myxococcia; species Deltaproteobacteria bacterium. The sequence continues at coordinate 4,901 of JAPLJS010000055.1, read as the reverse complement.
CTGGCGGAAGCGTATGATGCGGTCGGACTGCGGGCAACACGTCCCGAAGAAGTAGAGCCCATATTAAAGCAGGGTCTCAATACGAATAGGACGGTGGTAATGGATTTCCATGTCGAACCCGAGGAAGGTGTGTACCCCATGGTTTCACCGGGAGCAGCGCTGACAGATATGGTACTCAGCAAGTAGATTGCCTTTTAGAGCGCAATTTCCTAAGTCCTTAAGAATAAAATGAAAGGTAATTAAAGATATGCAAGTAAAAGAAAACACGATTTCAATCCTGGTAAACAACAAACCTGATGTTCTGGCCAGGATTGCAGGCACCTTCAGTGGCCGGGGGTTTAATATCGAAAGCATCTCGGCAAACATTACCAGAAACCCCGAATTAACCAAAATCATTATTACAACCATCGGTAATCGGGAAACCGTTATAAAACTTGAAAAGCAGCTCACCAAACTTGTCGATGTCCTTGAGGTAAAGGATTTAACAGATATTGGCTCGGCCTGCAGGGAACTGATCCTGATTAGGATGAAAATGACCGAGGCGAATAAAGATGAGATCATGCAAAATGTTGACATCTACAGATGGAAAGTAGTACATACAGCTTCCGATTACTGTATTCTTGAAGTGACAGGCGATAAAGACGAGATTGAAAATGCGCTGTCCGTTCTCGAACCAATGGGAATAGAAGATTTCACCAGAACGGGAACAGTAGCCGTAGAGCGATGAAAATAACAGTTCGAGAGCTTTGAAAAATTGACCACACAATCATTTCGAGGAGCACAATTCTTCAAAGTTCTCAATTCATACATTAATACCCTTGAAAAATGTACTATTTCCGTCATTCCCATGAACGTGGGAATTCTTTGAAAATACTGGGTTCCCATTTATATGAGAATGAAAAGATAGATCTTTCGGGATAAAATCATAATTTGTAAATTTCAATCAAAAGGAGGATGTAGTGTATGCCTAAAATTAACATTGGCGGAGTCATGGAAGAGGTTATAACCTCGGAGGAGTTTACCCTGGAAAAGGCGCGGCAGGTGCTCAAGAATGAAATAGTTACCGTCATCGGTTACGGTGTGCAGGGACGCGGCCAGGCCTTAAACATGAAAGATAACGGTATTCGCTGTATCGTCGGTGAAGGAGAATACAACTGGCAAAAGGCCATCGACGAAGGGTTTATTCCCGGCGAGACCCTTTTCCCGCCGATGGAAGCTGCCAAACGCGGCACCATCATCCAGTATCTGATGTCCGATGCAGGTCAAAAGGAAATGTGGCCGGATCTCAAACCCCACCTGACGAAAGGCAAAGCCCTCTACTTTTCTCATGGATTCTCCGTTGTTTATAAAAACCAGACTAGTGTAATTCCTCCAGCCGATATCGATGTCATCCTGGTTGCGCCAAAAGGTGCGGGACGTACCGTGCGCGACAATTTTCTTGCCGGAAGCGGCATCAATTCCAGCTACGCCGTTTTCCAAGACTACACGGGAAAAGCACTGGAAAGGACACTTGCTGTCGGTATTGCTATAGGATCGGGATATCTATTCCCCACCACCTTTGAAAAAGAGGTTTACAGCGACCTCACGGGTGAGCGTGGCGTCCTTATGGGATGCCTGGCCGGCGTCTTAGAGGCCCAGTACAATGTCCTGCGCAAACACGGCCACAGCCCCAGTGAGGCCTTCAATGAAACCGTTGAAGAGTTGACCCAGAGCCTGATGCCGCTCGTCGCTCAAAACGGGATGGACTGGATGTACGCCAATTGCAGTACAACTGCCCAACGGGGTGCTTTAGACTGGAAAAACAGGTTCCGTGATGCTGTAGCGCCTGTTTTTGATACATTATATGAAAGCGTAGCCTCAGGCAAAGAAACGGCGATCGTCCTCGATGTAAACTCTGCGCCCGATTACCGGGAGAAACTGCAGAAAGAACTCGATACCATGAAAAACAGCGAGATGTGGCAGGCAGGCGCTTTAGTCCGCTCCTTAAGACCGGAACGGAGAAAAAAATAGCGCCGGGCATTGTAAAAAGTCCATATGCTGCGTTGCGCTTCATCCTTCGTCATTGCGACGTACATCCCAGTACGACTCATTCCTCAGGATTCGCGCGCCTTGCCTCTGGAGCTTTTTACTTCGCCGCACATTTACAACCGTATGTAAAAGATAGAAAGAAATAGAACACACAGCACGGTACGCAAATAATGTAAGGAGGAAAGCATGCGAAGCGACCTGATGAAAAAGGGGCTGGAGCGGGCGCCACACAGATCCCTGTTCAAAGCCATGGGGTATACCGATGAAGAAATTGCACGGCCGTTGATCGGCGTGGTAAACTCCGCAAACGAGATCATCCCGGGACACATTCATCTTGATATTATTACGGAAGATGTAAAATCCGGCATCCGCATGGCGGGAGGAACGCCTGTTGAATTTCCCGTCATCGGTGTATGTGACGGGATCGCTATGGGACATACAGGCATGAAATACTCTCTCGCCAGCAGGGAGTTAATCGCCGATTCTATTGAGGTTATGGCTATCGCCCATCCCTTTGACGGCCTGGTGATGGTCACTAACTGCGACAAGATCATTCCCGGAATGTTGATGGCGGCGCTTCGCCTGAATATCCCTACCATATTTATCAGTGGCGGTCCCATGCTGGCAGGAACGCTGGACGGAAAAACGGTGGATCTCATCAGTGTCTTCGAAGGGGTCGGAAAGGTGAAGTCCGGCCGGATGAAACAGAAGGAGCTGAAGTCTTTAGAAGACTGTGCCTGCCCCGGGTGTGGCTCATGTTCCGGTATGTACACGGCGAATTCCATGAACTGCGTCACCGAGGCCCTCGGTCTCGGCCTCCCCGGAAACGGCACGATACCCGCTGTCAATGCGGCCCGTCGGCGTCTGGCAAAGCAGGCCGGCATGAAAGTCATGGAACTCTTCAAGAAAGATATCCGCCCGAGGAAGATCGCCACACTTTCGGCTTTTAAAAACGCCATCGCCGTTGACATGGCCCTGGGATGCTCGACCAATACGGTCCTGCATATTCCTGCCATTGCCCACGAAGCGGGGATTAAACTGGAGTTGGACCTGTTTAATGAAATAAGTAAAAAAACCCCGAATCTCTGCAAGCTCAGCCCCGCAGGACAACACCACTTAGAAGACTTAGACATGGCAGGTGGAATTCAGGCGGTAATGAAGGACATCAATAAACTTGGCGTCATCGACCTGAAAGCCATGACGGTTACAGGGAAAACGGTGGGCGATAATCTAAAGGATGCCGGAGTGTTAAACCGTGAGGTCATCAGGCCGCTTGACAAACCCTATTCGAAAGAAGGAGGCATCGCCATCCTCAGGGGAAATCTGGCCCCCGATGGCGCCGTGGTGAAGCAATCCGCTGTCGCAGAAAATATGCTTGTCAATGAAGGTAAGGCCCGTGTCTTTGATTCCGAAGACGATGCCATTGCCGCCATCTTGGGTGGGAAGATCAAACCGGGCGATATCGTCGTTATTCGTTACGAAGGTCCGAAAGGCGGACCCGGTATGCGCGAAATGCTTGCGCCCACCTCCGCCATCGCCGGGATGGGGCTTGATACAACAGTGTCACTTCTCACCGATGGAAGGTTCAGCGGCGGCACTCGCGGTGCCGCCATCGGGCACATCTCTCCGGAAGCGGCAGAGGGAGGTCCCATCGGTCTTGTCAAAGAAGGTGACATTATCGCCATCGATATCCCGAAAAAAACAATTACCCTCAAGGTCAGCCCGGCCGAATTGAAGAAAAGGCAGGAAAAATTTAAACCAAAACCATCGGCAATACAAAGCGGCTACCTGGCCCGTTATGCCAAACTGGTTACCTCCGCCAGCACCGGCGCTATATTCAAAGACTAAAAACCTCTTAAAGCAGGCTGCGTCCATGATGATACGTGGACGCAGCCCCCTTTACTGTATCGCCAACGATTAATTATTCAAAGTCGTCAAATATCAATAATAACACAATCTTCCATTGAGCGATTACCGGCATGCAGAGAATTGTCTTGACTTTTCTTAAATAGGGTCTATCCTATGGCATAGATTATGTAATAGACATTACTGAAAAAGTTGGTGCGCCCTAACCCCGCATGGGAAAATCAAAGAAATTATTGAAGCCCTGTCCATTACAATGAGATAGGGCTTTTTTATTTTAACACACAAAAATTAAGGCGCCTTGGAATTGTAATTAATGTTTTTAAGAAAGGATGGTAAAAATGAATATACACCTCATCGAATCTTTGAATAATTTTGCCAAGCTGCACGATAATGTCTGGGAAAGCGGTTGGTGGAGACTGGATGAAACGAAAGCTCAAAAACTCGTTGGGGGTGAAATTTATTTTCATAAAAAGAGACAAGAACCTTCTTTTTACGGAGGAACGATACTCGGGTACAGAGTAGAGCCCGATGGACAGTATCAGGGAAGGATAATCTTCAAACTCCAACACAAACGTTCATGTAGAGACGTTCGGACAGATAAATCCGGATGGACTAAGGAGATGAAGATAATAGAGCCGGAATCATGAGTCGAAAAGGATAAATAACCATGGCTGAAGATCTGCTGGACTTCTGGGTCAGACTTATAAAACCAATTTTCCCAACGAATGCATGGATTGTCTCTCGTTTCTCCAAGAATAATCATATAATACAAATCGATTGGAAACTCGGGAACGATCCACAGAAACCAGGCAAGCGTTCCAAGACCATTGAGATAACGATCAAAGAGGATGCAATTGAAGATTATCTCGACAAAAACAAGCTGGATCGTGAATTATATGGTGTGTTACTGAAGAATTTGATTTGCGAGCGGTATAATCATTTTGATCCTGACATCGATGCTCGCACAAGCCAATATGTCCCTGTAGAAAAGTGGTTAATCTCAAAGG
>JAPLJS010000054.1 GCA_026388545.1 Deltaproteobacteria bacterium | reverse complement strand
CCCGAAAAGGAAGGATGAGTCCAGCAAAAAATGCACGAATCGTAAAAAAAAGTTTTAGGGGCTGGTTATAGGGCATCGAACCGTCTCAGCGGCTTCATTACACTATAGGAGATAGCAATATCCATGCCGATCAGTATTGGGCAAAACCCTATATTATGACCATATGATACTCAATTAAGCAGTCCTTTACCCTAAACATGATTCATGATACATAAGTAAAAAAGTACATAGAGGGACTAAAAATAACCAGCATGCGTCGTCCTCATCCGAAACGGACAAATAAAAAAAAATTTTACAGAAATCCTAAACCGCGCGATCATATAAGATTACAAGTAGAGGCAGAACCGGTCCTCAAAGGGATCTTCGCAAAAATCGGGAAACCCATCGAAACACCATTCACGCCTGACGCTTTTCAGCTTCGTGCACTGGATGCAATCAGAACGACTGACTGTCTTGTGATTGCACCAACCGGGTCCGGAAAGACATGGATTGCGGAACAGGCAATTCTTTCCGTCTTCAGCAGGGGCGGGCGATGCTGGTATGCTTCTCCCCTTAAGGCACTGACCAATGCCAAATGGGTCGAATTCGGACTCCATTTCGAAAGCCAAAATGTCGGTATCCTCACCGGTGACACCAAAGAAAACATTGATGCCCCGATTATCGTCGGAACGACGGAAATCCTGAGAAATCAGCTCTACGACGCCATGCACCGCGGTGATGACCTGAACTGCGATCTTGTTATTCTGGATGAGGCCCATTTCCTGGGAGATGCCGATAGAGGTGTTGTCTGGGAAGAGACCATGATCTACCTTCCTACAAGGATAAACCTGCTGCTGCTCTCCGCAACAATAGGGAATGGTGATGAGATCGCCCAATGGCTTTCCACGATACGGGGTAAGGAATGCGTGGTTGTCAGAGAAGAAAAGAGACCGGTTCCCCTGTATCCCCTGTTTCTCCATCCATCGGGGAGAATCATGCCGTATCTGGAAAAGAATAAGCTTTTCAGCAAAATCAACGAATTCCTCAATGAAAAACAGAAGAGAGGCCCCTATCGGGGGAGACCTCCCCATTTTGGGGATATAATCAGAATTTTGGAGAAATTTCAGCTTTTGCCGGCCATCTTTTTTCTTAAATCACGATCAGAGTGCGATGCCGCTTTGAAAACCTGCGATATTCTTTCACGCAATACCGAAGGAGATACATACCATTACACTCTGGAAGAACTCATTTCCCGTTTCCCCTATTTGAGTAATCACAAACAGCTGCACTCCCTTAATACTGCGAGGGTGGCTTCCCATCACGCGGGACAACTCCCTGCCTGGAAATTCCTCGTGGAGACGATGATGAAAAGGGGACATCTCCGCGCCATCTTCGCCACGTCCACCGTAGCGGCCGGCGTGAATTTCCCCGCAAGAACTATCGTCCTTTTTAATTCGGATCTCTTCAACGGCAGCGAATTCAGCCCTTTGAAGGGCACGGAATTTCATCAAATGACGGGGAGGGCCGGAAGGCGCGGCCAGGACAAGATCGGCTTCATGCTGTTAGTTCCCGGAAGATTCATGGATATTGTACACATCCGGCGCCTTCTCTTCAGAAATCCCGAAGATATTATGAGCCAAATAAAAAACGACTTTTCGATGATCTTGAATCTCCTTTTGTCTCAAACACCGGAGGACATCAGGAACATCTTCGAAAATTCCCTGGCGATGTACCAGTATAACCATGGGAAAAAGAGAGAAAGCGCGCAGACTGACGTCTCAGACCTTTGGGAAGATTTTCAACGGCATTTAAACTTTCTCATGGCGGAAGGATTCGTCGATGAAAATAATCGGCTTACTGAAAATGGATTCTGGGCGTCCAAGTTGCGGTTGGATCAACCCCTGCTCATTGCTGAATGTCTAAAGCAGCAGGCTTTCCCGATCAATGATGAAAAACTTCTGGCAGCAGTTATCGCTCCCTTTGTTTATGACGGGGAGGAAAATAGCAGAATGACCGGCAAGATTATTCCCCGAAAACTAACCCGGGCCTATAACTCGGTTATCTCAACAATTAAACCTTTATCGGAACGGATGAAGGCCGCAGGATTTACTGTTACCCCCCTCTATTTATGGACATCTTCCGTAATCTATGACTGGGCGAGGGGCCGGGACTGGGATGAAATCATCGAGCAGGCAGGAATAGCGGAAGGAGACATGGCAATGCTCATTTTAAGAACCGCTGATAACTTACGGCAGATCAAATCCCTGAAAGAAACACATCCCGAAATGGCGGAGCTTGCTCTCAAGGCAAGAGAATCCATTCTGCGGGAACCGGTTATTTTTGAATAGGGGATTTTTTTTAACCACATGCCGGATTCTGTTATTTGTTGCTTGACATCATCATTAACAACAGGATATAAGCACCACTTCATGAGAACAACACATCAAAAGGTAATGTGTTGTTATGTCGCACGTTTAACTGCAGTACGGTACGTCCCCATCGTCTAGAGGCCTAGGACACTGGCCTTTCACGCCGGTAACCGGGGTTCGAATCCCCGTGGGGACGCCAAGTAATATCAAGAGGTTAGCGATTATCTTCGCTGGCCTCTTTTGCGTTTCCTGTAAATCCACTTGAATATTCATCTAGACGTTGCATCGCGTCCAGGAAATCACGGTCAATATTGTCAAGATTCCTTCCCGTCGTGTGGACAACGACACTCATACATGACGTTCGTCCCCGTTAGTCTGGATGAAAAAAAGCGTTGCAGGGACGACTACAACAAAACGATTAAAAAAGTTTCGGTCAAAAAGCGGATTTATTGCGGGGAAAAAACGGTCGGGGATTGGCGGGAAGAAATCTCAGAATAGTTTGGAATGAAATTTATTGACTTTTTCTGAACGGCAGACACTATGATAACCTGATCTTACCCACGCGCTCTGCCGTGCCATGGTTCGCCCGGAATCAGGGACACTAATTGACTCATCAACAATTCTGCTGCCTCCCGAAAATCAAAATCACTGCTGGCAATTAACAGCGGCCCAATATCTTCAATAAAAGCAGCGCCTTCAAGTTTCTCAAGCAGGTTTTGCTCGAACACCGCCCTCGAAATCTTATGTCCTTCCTGTTCCACCTGTTCATTCCGGGTCCAGGGGGCATGTTGCTTCCATTCGGATATGAAGTCTTGGGGGATCAAACCTCCGCCTCCACCTTGACATTGACCAGGAGCCGCCAGCGCTGCAACTGGCCGATGCCCCTAAAGGGCTGCGATGGTAAAAGAGGCGTCGGCGCCGGTTTCTCCCGGGCGATATAGTCTGCCAATTTTCCGGTCTTTTCCTCAGCCCCAACCAGATCGAGAAGATAACCAAGTCTTTGCGCCCAGGCAATGGGCGAAAGGGCCGCTACGACGACCAGATCTTTCCCGTCAATACGCTCCGCAAGTTCCGCCAGAATGGTGGCCACATTATCCAGTCCCGCCGCGTGGTGAGGATAGCCCGCCAAATCAAAGGCCGTCGCTGCCGGCGTCGATATTTTCAGGTAGCCCCGTGGGGTCTTGAAATCTGACGTGGGTATCTTCTCCATATTATTTCTGGCAATGAACTGCACCCGGACTTTTCCGCAAGTGATTTCCGGTTTGTTTCTGGTTGCCACAACCTGAAAGACCTGGGGGCGCTGGTGCGCCGCCCCATGATACTCGGCAGCACTGAGCAGGCCGGCATAATACTTTTCACCCAGATGTTCCATCAGGGATGGAATGAAATGGTCGGCCGGGAGACATCCTATATTCCTGTACTCCGGGGGGACAATGACATGGAAGCCCTTGTAGGGCACGGCGAGTTCGCCTTTTTGCCGCAAACGGCGGAGCGCCGCACGGGTGGCAATCATACTCGTACCCAAAACCTGAGCCGCTTCTTCAGTGCTAAAGCAGTATCGCCCCCGCGCGACCAGGTTCGTAATGAATTGTATGGCGGGCATACATTTCCCTTTTGAAATGAATTACTGCGGCAAAGTAACACATTTCGTTACTTTAGTCGAGTGAAACATGCGATGCCCGGTCTGAAGTCTATTATAACAATACCGCCTCCACATAGGGCCGCATGACCTTCTCCACACGGCACACCTTGGCATAACAGATCAGAGCGCCCCTTTCACCGCTGGCGACTTCTGATCTGCACTGCTCCAAAATGAACCCGGCCTCCTATGGTCCCCTTTCACGCCGGTAACCGGGGTTCGAATCCCCGTGGGGACGCCAAGTATTATTAAGGGGTTATCAATTTATGGTAGCCCCTATTTTCGTTTGAGTAAAAGGGGACAACTGTTCCATTTAATGATAACCTTCCCCTTTGCCCCCTTTAGGACTGAAGATAACTGTGGAGACCGGGAAGGTAATTGACTCCGAGATAGGTGAACAATACCGCGGCGAAACCGACAATAGCCAGGATAGCCATCCTTTTTCCCCGCCATCCCCGGACAAATCGTAAATGGAGCATGCCCGCATAGATCAACCAGGTAATCAAAGACCAGGTCTCCTTTGGATCCCAGCTCCAGTATGAACCCCAGGCATAGTATGCCCATACCGAACCGGTTGCAATCCCCAGCGCTAAAAGAATAAAGCCTAAAACAATATTATGATAGATCAGCTCATCGATAAATTCTGTCTCCGGTAAAAATCGAAAGAAGCGTTTTGAACCCTCCTGATTCTTACTGTCTGATCTCTTCAGAAGATGCATGATACCGAGGCCGAAGGCGATGGCGAAGGCCGAATACGCTAAAAAACAGCTGATGACGTGACTGATCAGCCAGTTGCTCTGCAGTGCCGGAATGAGCGGCTGTATCCTGGTATTCACATTTGGCGAAAAAGAAGCGTATGCCATAAAAAGAAAAGCCAGGGGAGTTACGAAAACACCGGCGCTCCTTGATCTGGTTTTCCATTCAGTGATGAGATAGAGAAGGATGATGGCCCAGGCGAAGAAAATCAGGGATTCGTAGAAATTGGAGAGGGGCGCATGACCGATACCCAGTTTATAGGATGTAGTCCATCTCAGCGCCAGAGCTAACGTTTGCGTAAGAAATCCGATGAGGGTTATCCACAATGCAAATCCCCCCCAGAATTCCTTCCCTGTTAGGATCCTGAGGAGAGAGAAGACAAAAGAACCGAAATAGGCATAGGTAACCCAGCTCAATAATATGGTATCGCTCATGCTTCAACTTCCCACTTTCGTATATTCCGCCATAATATATTCCATTTCCATGTGCAGCCGCCGGGAATCCCGATTTGTCCTGCCGGCTATGGTTATTCGAGTGCTGTCGCCCTGTGACTCTGCCCCTATCCATACCCGCCGGTGGGATGAGAAGAAAACCACCATGAAACCGGCAAACATCAGGAATGCGCCTGATGCAACGATGGGAAGACCCGGATCATAGGCGATCTGCAACCCTGTATAATATCTCCTGTATATATGATCGAGACTAAAGATTTGCAGAACCTGAACCTGCGCATGACCATCGGGCACAGTCCCATAACTTGTCTGGTAAAACCTGAGCCCTTCAAAGATTATAGGATGATTGACCAGTAACGATCCCTGATAAACGACACGGTCGTTTTTCAAAAACGTCAAATCCGAACGATATTCTCTTGGGAGACCATCCTCATAAAAGTCCACATTAAACCGGTCACAGCGAAGGGTGAAATTCAGCTTTTTTGTCCCTCTTTCCCCCTTGAGTTGAATGGTATCGACGGCATCTCCTTCCGCCACTTGGACGTAGGCGTCAAATCCAAAGAGAGATCCAATAACGGCTCCTCCAATGATGATCAGGATACTCAGGTGAATGACGTATACACCAAAATGAGAGAAGCGGCCCTTTTCACCATAGAGAATGCAGCCCTGCCCTGTTTCCTTTTTCTCTACTTTACGGTACTTCTTTTTCAGAATATCTTCCAATTTCTGAATGGTTATGTCGTGCCTTTCCTCTGTCAGGGTGGTTAGGGCGGGGGACAGATTTTCAAGAGACGTGAATGAATCAGGTAAGACTTTCGCCCGAAAGCGCTGCCAGGTAATATGAAAGCGGCTCAGCGAACAGGTTATTAGATTCAGGGAAAGAAGTCCCATAATAAGGAAAAACCAGATTGAGTGGTACAGATCGAAGAATTGCATCTTCTGAAATGCGGAAGCTAATCCCGGCGGGATGTTCCGGGCAAATTCCCGGGCGGCTTCCTGCTGCGGAATAAGCGAACCAGCCACAAACAGAAGAACAATGAGGATGAAAAGAACGATAGTCAGATTGACGGAAGAAAAAAAGGACCAGATGACATTTGATTTTTTCATGTTCGAGCAGTGTCTATGAATATGAAACGAATCCTGATGATTATGAAAATATGATAAAGCACAGGACAGGATTATCAAAATATCAGGGGAGAAGGACCGTAATGAAAAAATTTAGCATTGCTCTTAACCATTTTTCCCTCTAAAGACCAGCTCCGGTTTTTTTAGAAACACTTCTGTATCCGGCGGCACCGAATCGGTAATCCAGACGTTTCCGCCGATCACCGAACGCGCTCCGATGATCGTCTTTCCGCCCAGCACGGTGGCATTCGCATAAATAATGACGTCATCTTCAATAGTGGGGTGGCGCTTCTGGTTTCGCAGGTTTTCACATTCCTCCCTGCTCAGCGACATTGCGCCCAGCGTCACACCCTGATAGAGTCTGACACTCTTGCCAATGACCGTTGTTTCACCGATCACCACACCTGTACCGTGATCGATAAAAAAGCTTTCTCCAATGTGGGCAGCGGGATGAATGTCGATCCCGGTTTGGCTATGGGCATATTCGGTCATAATACGCGGGATCAGAGGCGCTTCCTGATGATACAGCTGGTGTGCTATGCGATAGATTGTAATGGCGTACAGCCCCGGATAACTAAAGATGATTTCATCAAAGCTTTTCGCTGCAGGATCGCCTTCATGGGCTGCCAGAATATCCGTCGCAAGCAGGACACGCAACTGGGGCATGCTGTGTAAAAAGTCGATAGCGGCCTGCTGGCCGCGTTCCTCGCAGTCCGAACATGGCAGATTATGGCGGATACAGTCATGCCGTATCGCCAGCATGATCTGTTCGGAGAGGGCTTCGAAAAGGCCGGTCACTTCCTGACCAAAATAGTAGCCTACATTCACCTGGTCCACACGTGTGCGGATAAAATAGCCGGGATAGAGAATGCGGCTTGCCCTGTGCAGGATATCGATGATGGCCTCACGTGAGGGAATCGGTTCCGGACCCACATGATCAAAGCAGCCATCACGATTGCAGGACAATACAAGCTGATCGACAATAGCGGGGATTTCTTCGCGAAAGCGCCGGGCAATGGTAATGTCCGCTTTACATTGCTTCATTTTGGGTGTGTCATCCATGGTAATGTTCTCTCCTTTACTGGACCGTACATGCCTGTTCGCTTGACGTCCAGTAGGGGGACATGCTGCGTAACCTTTCGATAATTGGCTGCATCTTTTTAATAACGAAACTTATTTCTTCTTCCGTATTATAGATGCTCAGACTGAATCTGATAGACCCATGGGCCATGGTAAAGGGAACTCCCATGGCACGCAGCACATGGGATGGTTGGAGGGAACCCGAAGTACAGGCCGAACCGGAGGATGCACAGATTCCGTATTCGTCCATCAGAAGAAGAATGCCCTCGCCTTCGACGAATTCAAAGCTGATGTTCGCCGTGTTGGGAAGCCGGTATAACTGGTTTCCATTTACCCGGCTATTGGGGATACGCGCCAGAAGTTCTGTTTCCAGTTTGTCCCGCAGCTGTTTTACCCTTGTATTCTCCGTCTCCATATTACGGGCAGCCAGTTCGCAGGCCTTCCCCAGTCCGATAATACTGGGGGTATTTTCCGTGCCGCCCCGGCGCTCCTTTTCCTGGTGTCCTCCAATCAGAAAAGGTGAGAACCTCGTACCTTTACGGATATAGAGGATTCCTATACCCTTTGGCGCATGAAGCTTGTGACCGGATATGGAGAGCATGTCAATGACATTTGTCTTCAGGTTTATGGGAATCTTCCCCACTGCCTGGACCGCATCGGTATGGAACAGGATGCCCCTTGTATGAGCAAGTTCCGCCGCCTTTTCCACGGGAAAGAGAACCCCTGTTTCGTTATTGGCCCACATAAGGCTGACAACCGCCGTATCCGGCGTCAGATTTCTTTCAAACTGATTCATGTCCAGAAGGCCGTCCTTATCCACGGGCACTTCCGTAATGCGATAGCCCTGCCTTGACAGATGAGCGCACAGTGATTTGACGGCGGGATGTTCAACCCTGCTTGTCAAAATATGACGCCTGTCGGGATGTGCTGCCAGTGCCGACCGGATGGCGGCATTATCGCTTTCCGTACCGCAACTGGTGAATATGATTTCCTCAGGTGCGGCCCCGATGAGCAATGCCGCCTGCTCGCGGGCCTCACGGATTTTTTTTGCAACCTGGCCTCCAAAGGAATGCATGCTGGACGGGTTTCCGTAAAGGTCACGGAAATAGGGAAACATGGCCTCCAGAACTTCCGGTGCGACCTGGGTTGTCGCATTGTTATCGAGATAAATCGTATTCATGGCGTCACCTCTTCAACGACAAGCTCTGGCGATATGATATCCCGAAGCTTTTGTTCAACAAAATGTTTCAGCGTAATATCGGCTGCCTTGCAGGTCGCGCAGGCGCCCCGTGTAGCAACAAGGACGCGGTTACCGATCACATCAATGAGTTCGATATCACCGCCGTCGTCTTTCAGGGACGGCCTGATTTCACGTTCGATGGTTTCCTCGATCATTTTGATTTTCTGCATGTTGGAAAGTTTCGGTCTGACAACCGGTGCAGTATCAGCCCGGACCCTCTCAATAATTTGCCTGATGGCATCATGACACCCCCCGCAACCGCCGCCGGCCTTGGTGTAGTTCGTCACCTCTTCAACCGTCGAAAGATTGTTCTCCCTCACCGCTTTTTCGATTTCACGATCCGTGACACCGAAGCACTCGCATATGATCTGTGCTGCCAGCTCCTTCGAGGGGACCCCCTGATAATTTTCAATAGCCTTTTCCAATGCCTGCTGCCCCATAACGGAGCAGTGCATTTTCTCCTGGGGAAGGCCGCCGAGGAAGGCCGCGATATCCTGGTTTGTCACTTTCATGGCCTCTTCCAGGGTCTTCCCCTTGATCATCTCAGTCAGTGCAGACGATGTCGCAATTGCGCTGGCACAGCCAAAGGTTTTGAATTTGACATCCTTTATCCTTTTGTTCTCATCTAACTTGAAAGAAAGTTTGAGGGCATCTCCACAGGCTATGGAACCGACTTCAGCCACGCCATCCGGATTCTCGACTTCCCCGACGTTGCGGGGATTAAGGAAGTGCTCCTTTACTTTATCTGTATATTCCCACATAAGCTCGCTCCTTTTTTTATCCTTACCGTCCAAGGGTTTTCAGGAATAATACCTGATTACTATGCCGAATATCAACCGGCAATTGTGACATTGTCGTAAAGAACATCGATATGACGATCTTTTTTATAATAGTACACCATATGACTGCTGTCAACATTTCCCGAAAATCTAAAAAATAGGGGCAATTTGACAATCAGAGGATCATCCTTACATTATCATCAATACAAAAGCTTAAATTTTGTTTTTATGGAGGATAATAATGAAAAATCCCCTTATTTATGTGACATTGACATTACTCTTTTTTGTTTTTGGATGTCAGAGCTCAAGTGGCGACCAACGGGAGGTGAAAAAAAGTATAACAGAAACGAATATAACAACTCAAACAGCAACATTTGCCGGCGGCTGTTTTTGGTGCGTTGAATCAGATTTCGAAAAAGTACCGGGTGTCGAAAAGGTCATATCCGGGTATACAGGTGGTTCCGGGGACAATCCGACCTATGAAACATATGGTAAGACCGGACATGTTGAGGCCGTTCAAGTTTACTACGATCCCTCAAAAATCACTTACAGTCAACTTCTCGATGTGCTTTGGAGGCATATGGATCCTACAGATCCGGGAGGACAATTCGGTGACCGCGGTCCTCACTATAGAAGCGCTATCTTCTATCATGACGACGAGCAGAAACGCCTGGCGGAAAAATCCAGAGAAGAATTGGGCAAATCCGGACGTTTTTCCAAACCAATCGTGACGGAAATCATCAAATTCAATAAATTTTTCGATGCGGAGGACTATCATCAGGATTACTACAAGAAAAATCCCCTGCGGTATAAGTACTACAGGAATGGGTCGGGCCGCGACCAGTTTTTAAAAAAGGTGTGGGGAAACGATAATGCCGGCATTAAACCCGCTTCGGATCAAGCATATAAAAAACCTGACGACCAGATACTGAGGCAACGATTGACAAAAATGCAATACGAAGTAACGCAGAAAGAAGGTACCGAACCAGCCTTTCAAAATGAATACTGGGATAACAAAAAAGAAGGTATCTATGTAGATATAGCCTCCGGTGAACCGCTGTTTAGCTCATTGGATAAATATGATTCAGGTACAGGATGGCCCAGTTATACCAAACCTCTTGAGCCTGCCAATATAATTGAAAAGGAGGACCGCAGCTTTTTCACACGGCGCACGGAAGTAAGAAGTAGATATGGGGATTCACACCTCGGGCATGTTTTTCCGGATGGACCAAAACCGACAGGGCTCCGGTATTGTATGAATTCAGCGGCACTGAAATTTATTCCGAAGGAGGACATGGAAAAAGAAGGCTATGGCAAGTATCTAACACTATTTGACCGGAAGTAGCAAATGAACTACCCTGAAGCAGGATGATCATGGTACCGGACGATGGTTTTTCAATTTGAACGGGATTTAAATATGAACCCCTTTTCTCTGAACAGTTGTATGCAGACATCCACCGCTTCCGTGTCGTAGAGAACTCCCCTGTGTTGAAAGATTTCCTTCAATGCTTTATCTATCCCCAACGCTGGTCTGTATGGCCGATGCGTACATATTGCTTCAACGACATCGGCTACCGCTAAGATTCTCGACTCCAGAAGGATTTCTGTTCCCCTAAGACCCTGCGGATAGCCGGTACCGTTCATTCGTTCATGATGCTGATAGACAATCAACGCTACAGGTCTGAAAAAGTCTATATCCTTCAATATTTGATAACCTATCTCCGCGTGAGTTTTTACACAATTATATTCATCATTATTGAGAAGACGGGGTTTCCCCAGTATTTCGGACGGAATGGATATCTTTCCCAGATCATGGATTAAGCCTGCCATGCGGACGCCGTCGATGATTTCTGCAGATAACGTCATTTCCGTCGCAATGGACCGGGCAAGCTCTGTCACCCTTTTTTGATGTCCAGCCGTATAAGGATCTCTTGCCTCAACAGCCATTACTACGACATCAATGATAAATCGTGCAGATCTTCTTAACTTTTCAATGCTTTGTGAAAGGGTTTCCTCTGTTCGTATGCGCTCGTTTTCCGATTTTTCCAGTTTGGCAATTTTCAGCCGCATTTCTGTCATTTCATTTATAAGTTGTTCTTTCGTCTTGTCTTCATCTTTCATCATCGTACTCTCTCGCTGACTCCGAAGTAATCTTCTAGAAATATGCTCGCGGGGATTCACCATCTGATAAAATTATACCCCCAAAGGGTCGAATCAACCGATTGGGGGTACCATCCGCAGATGCCGTTTGGTCAAGTATAGGACTGAATGCTCGTTTTTAAGAGTCGGTCTTCAATAGGGTGGCAACCACCAACAAGACCCTTACGCTTTTTTTTGTTCTTTCAGCCATCATGACCGGTTAACAAACACCGCAGAATTCCTCTTTTGTTTGCTTTATCGGTATTCTTTCACATTTTCTTTAAACATCAAGTAACACCCTCCCTTATCACTTCCGCATTGACAGACAATTTTCGTTATCGTAAAAGAATAAATAATATTTAGACATTTATCATGTTAATTAATCTCAATAGAGGACGGTTTGCCGGATATTGTGGACAACAAAATGCCTCATGAGAGAGGATAGTATCTAGAGATATTTCTTTACCGCTTTGAACAGTAACACATAATGGAAAACAGAAATAGTTGCGGAATGTGTCAAAAAGTAAAGGTCTATGCAATATGTCCAGGCTGTGGAATTCCGATATGTGAACAGTGCGCCCGTTTTGAAATAATAGGTTCAGGTTGCGGGTGTGTATGGCCCGTGTATTACTGCTCCATATGTGCGCAGAACCCTATGATAAATCCTAATGCCGTTTTTAGAGATCCGGATAAATGATAAAAGGAAAAGTCATGGAATTTTTCATAAAATTGCTTATAAGTGTTACCATTATAATTATCTGTACACAGATCGGCAGGAAGTTTCCCTCATTCAGCGGTCTGATCGCCACCATGCCCATAATAAGTGTCATCATTCTTGTCTGGATATACTCGGATAATCCGGGCGATTTCAAATTAATGGAAGATTTTACGAAGGCGGCTCTATGGGGAATTGTGCCCAGTATTTTGTTCTTTCTGGTCGCCTATTTCTGTTTTATAAACCACTATCACATCGGTATTGTCCTCAGTGCAAGTTTCGGCACATGGCTGATGGGGGCGTTTGTTCATCAGTGGTTACTGAGATAAAGAGACTTACTCTCCCTTGATGGGACGCGTGCCCTTCAGGGTAGAGGCTTAAGGTGCGGGTGATTTTCATGTCTTCGCGATGCCCACCTGGGCATTAATTTTTGATACGGAAGTGATAAAATGACAGCATCCATCAAATGTCCCGCTCCGACGCTTGCCACAGGAGCCGAGGTCTGCGGGTTTCGCATTCTCCGGATTGAACAACTCCCCGAAATACGGATAACCGCATACGAAAGTGAACATGAAAAGACCGGTGCGAAGGTGATCCACCTTCACTGCGATGACCGTGAGAACCTCTATTCGATTGGATTTCGCACGCCGCCCGCGGATTCCACGGGTGTGCCGCACATTCTTGAACACTCAGTGCTTGCCGGTTCGGAGCGATATCCATTAAAGGACGTCTTCAATGAGCTGCTCAGGGGAACACTGCAGACCTTCATCAACGCCTTTACCTACCCCGACAAGACCATTTACCCTGTAGCAAGCCAGGTGAAGGCCGATTTTTTCAATCTTGCCCGTGTATATACGGATTTGGTTCTGAGACCCCGTTTGTTGAAAGAAACTTTTTCCCAGGAAGGTCACCACCTGGAATTTTCAAATCCGGAAGACACATCGAGCGAACTTACCATATCGGGAATCGTCTATAATGAGATGAAGGGCGCCTATTCCTCTCCCGATGCCCTGATGTATAAGATCATTCAGGAAAATCTCTATCCCGATACCCCGTATTCTTTCGACTCAGGAGGAAATCCGGATGAGATTCCGCTCCTTACATACAAGCAGTTTAAAGCATTTCATCGCGCCTATTACTCGCCGACCAACGCACGCTTCTTCCTCTACGGCGACATACCGACCGCAGATCATCTGGCATTCTTAGCCGAGATGCTGGAAGGGTTTGATCGTGTGGAGGTAGACTCAACCGTAAAAAGTCAGGCGAGATGGCAAAAACCATCTTCAATCCATGACGCCTACCCCATTGGAACAGATGATAAAACCACAGGAAAAACAGCCGTCAACGTTTCCTGGCTGACGGCAGAAAACACTGATTATGCAACAGCCGTTCTCCTTCAGATTACGTCCGGAATGCTGATTGGAAGCGCTGCGGGGCCTCTCCGCAAGGCCCTCATCGATTCCGGGCTTGGTGAAGATCTGTCTCCCGTCACCGGAGTCGAGCGCGATCTCAAGCAGATGGCATTTACCGTAGGGTTGCGGGGCACAGATCCGGACAAAGCCTCCCGTATCGAGGCGCTGATCATCGATACGTTAAAGAATCTCATAGAATCCGGCTTTGATCGGGACCTGATCGAGGGGACTCTTCACCAGGTTGAATTCCACGGCAAGGAGATTATTCGCAGCGCATACCCGTATGGGATCGTACTCATGGGGAGATCGTATCATACCTGGCTGTACGACGGCGATCCCCTCGAAGGTTTGAATTTCCCCCGCATCATCGAAGAAATCCGCAAGAAATGGAAGGCAAGACCTGATCTCTTTCAGGAGATCGTCCGGAAATGGTTTGTCGATAATCCCCACCGTCTGTTGTCCGTCATGGAGCCGAGCACAACCTATCAGGCCGAGCAGGAGGCTGCATTCAAAAAAAAGATGGGCCGGCTCAAGGCATCACTCTCCGGCCCCGAACTGGAAAATATCCAAAAAGACGCTTCTGCCCTGAAAAAATTCCAGGCTGAGCCGGAAATGCCGGGGGCGGCAGCGATACTTCCAAAACTGAGCATCTCCAATATCACACGCGAAATAGAAACAGTTCCTACGGCAAAGGCGGCCATTGAAAACGTCCCGGCCATGATACACGACATATTTACCAACGGCATTGCCTACCTCGATCTGGCATTTGATGTATCCGATATGCCGGAAGACCTTCAACCCTATCTCCCGCTCCTGGGAAAGTTGATCACCAATATGGGGGCAGCGGGTTTCAATTATGAAGAGATGGCGAAGCGCATTGTATTGAAAACAGGGGGAGTCGGTTATCACCTGTCGGCAGGTATGGCGGTAGACGGCAAGAAAAACTGGCAGAAGATGATCTTTCGTATCAAGGCGCTCCATCGAAATATCAGGGATGCCGTCAACATCATTTCGGATATTCTGGCAGCCGGAGACATGTCCAACGAAACCCGGATGCGTGACCTTATCGCAGAAAGGAAAAACAGCCTCCATGCGTCTGTCGTTCCTTCCGGCCATGCTTTCGCACGGAGGACTGCCGGCTCGTCGCTCTCTTTACCGGCATACAGAGATGAACAGTGGCACGGCAGGTCACAGCTTAAGTTTGTCAACCGTATCGCTGATCACTTTAACGAAATAAAAGGAGAGTTGCTGGATAAGCTTACCCTTCTTCAAAGCATGGTTATCCGAAAAGAGAGGCTCTCCATTAATGTAACGGCGGATTCAGAAGGAATCTCTCTTTTATCGGAAAGCGCGGCTGATTTGGTCAGGCGTTTATCCGGCAACGGAGGAATAGGAAACCCGAGTATCCCTGCCCTTACTCCCATACATACCGGGATATCCATTCCCGCGCAGGTCTCGTATGTAGCTAAGGTCCTTTCTGCACCGGCATACGCCGATCCGCTTTCCGCCCCTTTGTTTGTGCTGTCTCGACAATTGTCGAGCGGGTATCTGTACAAACATATCAGGGTTCAGGGCGGTGCTTACGGAGGCATGTCACAATATGACCCGATGAGCGGCACCTTTGCCTTGCTCTCCTACAGGGACCCCAGCATTGTAAATACTCTGAACGTTTACCGTGAGGCAATGGATTTCATATCCGGAAACAAAACTTCAGGGGAGGAACTTGAAAAAACCATTATAGGGACAATAGGCTCTCTCGACAAACCCATGGATCCGTCGAGCAGGGGATACATTGCCATGATTCGCGACTTTACCGGTCTCACAGACGAAGACCGCCTGAAATTCCGAAACAGCATCCTCGACATAACACCGGAAGTGTTGCTGGAAGCCGCTTCCCGTTATTTTACTTCTGCGGCGGATTCTGCCGTTGTCTCCGTATACGCCTCACAGGAGAACCTTCAAAAAGCCAACGAAAGCCTTGAGCCGAAACTAAACGTTGAGACATTAACCTGATAATGAGGGCAACGAACACGGGAAACGCCCCTGCCCCGTAAGGCATGAAATTTATCTCCCTCCTCATAATTCCCCCTTTCCTAAAGGGGGACTGAGGGGGATTTTACAGAGCACCCCCCACCCCACCCTTTGTACAAACCGGGGAGGGTGACTATTTACGTATGAGATCAACCCGCAAAAATAGCCGTAAAGTTTATAATGATGAACATGAATATTGATTTTCTCAAAGAGCGCAGTACCGTCACTGATAAGCTCTGTCCCTACTTCCCCGAGATCACAGCCCCGGTTGAAGAGGCCTTATTATGGAATGTATCCCTTTCTCCTGAGCAGACCGATGAGTATCTCGCACGGGGCTGGCGACACAACTCATGGTATTTCTACCGCAACATCTGCGGAACTTGCCGGCGCTGCCTTCCAATCCGCTTGCAAGTAGATGCATTCACGCCTTCAAAAAGCCAGCGTCGCGTCCTTAAAAATAACAGTAAGACAGAATTTAAAATGTTTGAGCCTATGGACTTTGCAGCTAAGTATATCGGGCAGAGTTTATCGCTGTTCAACAGATTCCTCCTTATTCGCTATGATAAAGCCCCCCATGATTTAGGCGAATACTTCAACGAGTTTTTTATATCACCGTCACCGACGCTTATCTCCGCACTGTTCGTAAACGGCAAGCTTGCAGGCAATGGTTTCCTTGATCTTGGAAAAAAATCCCTTTCAACAATCTACTTCTCTTTTGATCCGCAATTCAGCTCCCTGTCCCCTGGAACCTTTTCCATCATTAAGGAGATTGAGTGGGCCCGCAATAACGGCCTTCAATATTACTATCTTGGATATTATATACGCGAGATCAGCTCCATGCAGTACAAAGGGTTGTTCCGGCCGTTCCAACTTCTGGATTTCGAAACAGGGATATGGGAAGAACAATTAACTGAACCGGGCAGGGAAGAATCAGGAGGAAATAAGTATTTCTCCGGCAAGCATGAATCAAGATAATTGCATCGGTAATTCAGAAGGAATTCCCGTGACATAACGCTCTGGGAAATTCCACCCCGAATTCCCCACAATCTTATCCCCCGAATTACGTCCCCTCATTTTTTCTTTGCATTTGAAATTGACGACCTCGTAAAAAAGTCGGGTTTCGTCTCAAATTGTCATTCCTACGAAAATAGATTCCATATATTCCCCCCTTTAGAAAAGGGGGGGTAGGGGGGATTTGATAATCGCGTGGAAAATCCCACTGTATCCCCCTTTTGCAAAGGAGGATCTATCAGGACAAAGTTATTTTCATGCTTCGTGGCGCCACCACGGGGCATGAAGTTTCCCGCAAAGGCGGGGACCTGAGTGACATGGTTTTTGACTCTTTACAAAACCGTAAACCGTTGATTGAACAATGGAAATGCGTAATAGGGGACAGCTGTCCCCTATTTGTCTAACAAAAGAATGGAGCACCCTTAGTAGAGGTACAGACTTCAAAAAAAAGCAACGCCATCCCCTTTTGGGCGAATTCATTAAATTCGGTTTGAAATGTGCAGGGTCTAAAATTTATTTCCCCGCACAGGTACAAATATGAAGTCTTTTAAATATATTTTTAAGAGAAGGTGTGAAATCTTAAAAATATATTGGTATTAAGGCTCCAAGCGGCATTCAGGCTCTTTCTGTATGAGGATCGCGGACGTTGGATATGCCAGGCTTCAAATACAAAGTGAGAGTTTGGGTGGTTGGTACGGATCAATGATAACGGGTTGAAAGGTTGCAAAGGATTGAAGGCATTTTTCTATTCATTCAGATTACGAACATCTTCCTCAAACCATGATTATTTTCGATAATCAAAATTCTAAAAAACATTTGACAAAAGCTCCATGTTTTACTATTTTCCACGTAACTCCTCTGCCAAGGAAGGAACGAGCAATATAGTGAAACAGGAAAAAACCAAGCTGGGCAAGTTTGAAATGCAGCTTCTCGCCTATGCCCAGCTCAGGAAAAAAGAATTCATTTCCTCGGGCGAAATTGCCTCCGCCTTGGATATTACTGCCGAACAGGAATGGAAACTCCTCAACCGGATGGCGACCTCCGGTCTGATTATCCGTTTGAAAAGGGGCGTCTATCTGGTCCCTTCCCGTATGCCCGCTGGCGGACGGTGGACGGTCAGCGGCTATTACATCCTTTCCAAACTCATGGAGGTCATCAAAGGCCGATACCAGATCAGCGGCTCCAGCGCCTTTAACTTCCATGGCTTCGACGACCAGATCCCGAACCGGATTTACGTTTACAATGACCGGATTTTTGGAGAAAAGCAGATCGGTGGAACCGATTTCGTCTTTATCAAGACGGACATCAAGCGGTTGGGTTCGACAAAGAGCTTGAAGACGCCTGATAGCATCGACGCCGTCATGGTCACTAAAACCAGGGCGCTGGTCGATGCCGTTTATGACTGGTCCCGGTACAACACCCTTCCGCGGGCCTACGGATGGATCGCGGAAACGCTGAAAAAAGACCCGACCATCGTCGAGGACCTGATCGGCGACACGCTCCAATACGGCAACAAGGGGACCGTCAAGCGCATCGGATACCTGCTTGCCCAACTCGGCATCCCCGCTGATCGACTCAGAGAAATGAAACGCCAGCTCGGTTCCGCAAAGTCGCTGATCCCCTGGATACCCGGCCAGGCTGCAAAAGGCAGCGTCAATAAAGAGTGGGGGTTGATTGTCAATGGGTCCATCCCGCGATCATAGGATCTCGGTCCACGAAGATCAGTCGTTCTTCCGCGAGGCGTTGCTTTTCACCGCGGGCCAGACAGGGTTGAATGCTACACTCATCGAAAAGGATTATTTCTGCACCGTCCTTCTGCAGTATCTTTATGACCAGCCGGACAGCCCGCTCATCTTCCGGGGAGGCACCTGCATCGGCAAGGTCTATGCCGATTTCTACCGGCTCAGCGAAGACCTCGATTTCATGATTTCGACGCCTCCGGAAGCGAGCATTTCCGTGCGACGGAAACGAATAGCGCCGGTCAGGGAATGGGTAAGGACAATTTCAGAGGAGATGAGCATCCTGACCCTCCCTGAGGACTTCACCGGTCATAACGGCTCCCGTCAGTACGTCGCCTATGTGACCTACCCATCGGTCTTCCTCACGGAAGAAGCGGCCCGCATCAAGATTGAAGTGGGTTTGCGCGAAACGCCCCTGATGCCGCCCACGCAAATGGAGGCCAGAACGCTGCTGCTGAATCCTTTTACCCGAAAACCCCTGGTTCCCGACATCGATTTGACCACCTTGTCTATGAAGGAGGCCATCGCCGAAAAGCTGCGGGCTGCATTGACACGTTTGGAGCCGGCCATTCGGGACTTCTTCGATATCGATTATCTGGCCTCCCGGAATAAGATGGATCTCAACGATCGGCATCTCTTCCAACTTCTCGCCGAAAAGCTGAAGGTTCCGGGAAATCCGCCTATCGATCTGTCTCCGGCGCGGAAAGAAAAGCTCAAGACCCAGATCAACACGGAACTGAAACCGGTGCTGCGTCCCGTGGATTATGAAAGCTTTGATCTCGACAGGGCGTTTGATATAG
>JAPLJS010000053.1 GCA_026388545.1 Deltaproteobacteria bacterium | reverse complement strand
TAGTTCGTCCTGAAAAATGCAGGCTGAAACCCGCGTAAACATTGATACTGCTCTTTGAAAACTGAAGAAAGTTGTAGGATTTGGTTGTTTTTATCTGTGATTTATGCTATAAGCTACTGATATGAAAGTACAAATACCAGAGAGGCAACTTCTTATGTATGAGACCCTGTTTTCGGATTTTCTAAATCCGGATCATGAATTGCTTCGTGCTGCCGGGATAATTGACTGGGACGGTCTTCATGAGGTCTTGTCCGGTTACTACAGTCCCCTGGGCCGCCAAGGCAAATCGATTCGGCTGATGGTTGGCATCCATATTCTGAAGCACCGGTACAATTGTTCTGATGAGCGGGCTGTGGAGATGCTCCATGAGAATGCTTACTGGCAGTACTTCTGCGGATTCAACTCTTTCCAGGGAGGTCAGATTCTGGAAGCCTCTTCCCTGGTGAAGTTTCGGAACCGCATCGGAACTGAAGGGATGAAACAGATCGAGGCGGTATTGCTCAAGGCGTGGTCTGAGATGGGTCTGGTAAAAACCAGACGGGTAGCGGTGGATACCACCGCCCAACCCAAGAACATTGCCTATCCGACGGACGCCGATCTTCTTCACCGGATTCGAGAGAAGATTGTCAGACAGATCAAGAGGGTTCGTGAGGAGGTAACCCTCCGGAAGCCCTTTCGCACCTTTAGCCGAACCGGAAAGAAACTCCTTATCGGGATCAAGAAGTTCTTCAGAAAAAACCCGGAAGGAAGGAAAGAGGCGATCGAAGAACTCAAAGAGATAACCCGTCATGTGGTCGAGCAGGCCGCTGGTGTAGTGAACAGCCTGTATAGTCGAGGGTTCAAGAAAACGGGACAAAAACTCAATCGTTTGGTCTCTATCGGGAAGAGAGTCATCGATCAGACGAAACAGGTTCTCTCTGGTGAATCCCCCAGGAATCGGATCTATTCTCTGCATGAGCCGGATGTCGCCGTCATCAAGAAGGGAAAAAGTCATCCCGACTGTGAGTTTGGTTCCATCGTTGCCCTCTCCAAGAATGATGATGGCCTGATCCTTTCCCATGTAGAGTATCAACACAACGTTGCCGATGTGAAGACCCTGGGTCGGGTGATCACTGGAATCAGGAGGAACACAGGGAAGCCTCCTCGGGATGTGACCGCTGACCGGGGATTCGATCAATCCCTTAAAAAGCAGGAGAACTGCCGCAGGAGATGGGGTGTTCAACGGGTTGCCATTCCCAAGAAAGGGAAAACACCGCACCCGAGAAGCAAGGAATCCTGGTTCCGGAAAGCCTTGAAGCAACGGGTCAAGATCGAACCGGTAATCGGTCATCTCAAGTGCGATCATCGGATGAATCGGTGCCGATACAAGGGAGCGACAGGGGATACCGTCAATGTGGTATTGGCCACCCTGGCCTGGAACACGAAGAAGATCGTCCATCTCCACAGGCAAAAAGAAGAAAAGCAAGCCTTAAGGGAGATGAAACGGGCCGCATAGGGGAAATCGTCCCGGAAATCCGTTCTCATCCACAATTATCTTCAGTTGTCAAAGAACAGAACAACAAAAAACTTTTAAAAACCTTATTTTTCAGGACGAACTATTTAGTAGATATGTACCCAATGAAAAGACGACCAGCAATAATCAAGGAGAATAAATGACTGTTTATATAAATGACATTTCGGTATTTCTACCCAATGAACCCATCGACAATGATCAGATACAGGACGTCATCGGAAAGATCCATAACCTGCCGTCAAGAATGAAGAATCGAGTTCTCGACAATAATAAAATCGAGAAGCGTTACTATGCCATTGATCCGGCAACGGGTAAATTGACCCACACAAATGCCCAGTTGACGGCAGAAGCCGTGAAAAGGCTAAGCCCTTACGAGGGTTTTACCATCGACGATATCCAGTGCCTGTGCTGCGGCACGTCCATGGCGGATGTAATTGTCCCCGGACATGGCCTTATGGTCCATGGTGAACTGGGGTCTTCCCCCTGTGAAGTAATCTCAACCGCGGGGATCTGTCTTTGCGGGATTGCCGCCTTCAAATATGCCTTCATGAATGTTGCCTTGGGCTTCAGCGATAATGCCGTTGCGACGGGGTCCGAACTGGCGTCGTCGCTTATCAGGGCACAATTCTTTGAACATCTGCAAAGCGATATGGATGTAAAAAGCAATCCCATTATTGCCTTTGAATCGGAGTTTCTCCGATGGATGTTGTCCGACGCTGCCGGGGCGGTATTCATGTCGTCGAGAAAAAATCCTGATCGGTTGTCACTGAGAGTGGACTGGATCGAGCATGTTTCCTATGCCGGTCAATATGAAACGTGCATGTATGCAGGGGCTGTCAAACACGAGGATGGTTCAATCACGGGATGGCGACAGATTGACTCCCTTAAGGAGGCCCTCGATAACAACTATTTCGCCCTGAAACAGGATACGGGTATTCTGAACAGGGAGATTGTCAAGGTTGCCGTGGACCTGGCCCTGGTAAGGACTATAGAGAAAAGAAACCTGAAAGCCGACGATGTTGATTGGTTTCTCCCCCACTTTTCCTCTTATTTCTTCAGAGACAAGCTATTCAAGTCTATGGAGGACATTGGATTCGTCATTCCTTATGAGAAATGGTTTACCAACCTGGCATCTAAGGGAAATACCGGATCGGCTTCCATCTATGTTATGATGGAAGAACTGTTTCATTCGGGAAAGCTGAAGGAAGGACAAAAGCTTCTCTGCTTCATACCCGAGAGCGGCCGCTTCTCCATGGCCTACATGCTCTTGACGGTTGTGTAAACCGGCCGTTGCCGCTACTTGCCCTGATCCTGTGCCATTTCGGCGGCCGCTTTAAAATACGCCTTCTTGAAATCCGGATCAGTCAGAATCGTCTCAATAAGCTTGTTTGTCATACGGTAGGCGCGCTTCTCCATGTTTTCCGGTGTGCGTTCTCCTTGTTTGATATCGTCCCCTGTGACCGTGTAAATCTTGGTAAAGAACAAACCATAGACAAATTTCTGCATTTTCACTTCCACCTCATACTTGGCATCGGTGATGGACCGCAAAGTCATCCACACAGCCGGTGCATAGGGGTCCGGCTTGTCCATATTCGATACCCACACGCCGAGACTTATCAAGGCCTTTTCGAAGGAATACCAGAAGTAATTGTGGATTATGGAGTTGCCGCCATAGGAGAATTTCCTGTCAGGGCTAAAGTAATACCAAACGGTGGTATCTCTGGCCTGGTTGTCAAAATTCATGAGATACATCCGCTTACCCTTGTATTCGCTCAAGTCCGCCGTGAACACAGGATAATAGCTTCTGAGCGGAACAATATCACCCACCGTCCGAGCGAAAGCACTGGCAGCAAGAAGGGTACATAAGAAAAGGCCTGTAAACAAAACAAGTCTGATTTTTCGGTGCATGGTCTTTACCTCCCTGTAAGTTTATAATACCCGAAATATATACGCTGAGGATGGACGAAAAGTCAACGCCTATGATGCCCTTTGACAGGGGTTGTTCTTGTCGGTCATCCAGGCTTTTGTTTTCCCGACCGGAGAATCCGTTCGATCATTATCCGGTCATATTTGCCTGTAGATGTCACGGGAATTTCTTCTACAACGACAATGTGTTTGGGAACAGCATATGCTTCACTGACCGCGGCGATATGCCGCCTCAATTGAGGCACATCCAGATAGGTTGCCACGAGAGCGGCCAGTTTGTTTTGACGCCCTTTCCCGGTGATGAGTGAGACAACCACAGCATCACGGACCCCCGGTATCTTTTTCATTTTGGTCTGTACTGCGGCCAGGTCGACCCTTTTTCCTCCGATTTTAACGATATCATCCGCCCTGCCTTGAAGGATGAACCGGTTATGACCATCAGAATCGGCACGGTCTGCTGTGATGAAGAAACCTTCGGCATCACGGGGTAGCGTCGGAGAGATATAATCAGACCGAACATGCAATTTCCCATCGCATATTTTACAATCGACAGTAGCCAGGGGGCGCCATGATTCGCCGTCGCTCGAGCGAGACCTGGTAGCCACCCCCCCGGTTTCTGTTGAACCGTAAATTTCTATAATGTCCAGGCCCGTTGTGCCGTGAAAATATGCGGCGTCTTCTTTATCCAGCACCCCCGCAGAGGAAAAAGCCATCCGGAGAGTGTGGCGCTGCAAATCATCCGTTTTCAAAACCTGGTAATGGACAGGAACGCTGACCAGGACGGTTGCCCCATGATCCTTTACTGCCCGGATTATCTCTCTGGGGAAGCTATGTAGCCCATCAATGACACGGGCGGAACTGATGAAGGGAATGAGCACGGAAAAGAGGAGACCATAAATATGCTGGGGCGGTACCGTTGACAGAAAAATATCGTCGGGAGATATACCGAATTTTCCGGATAAGTGCCGGGCCTCTGCAAGCATATTCCGGGGTGTTTTGGACCATACCACAGGCTTACCCGTCGATCCGCCGGTAAACAGCATGAGAAAGGGCTCATCCTGATCGATGAAACTTTCGGAAGTTATGGAATCATGGCGCAGCATCTGGGGGGTTATGACCCCAGGACCCGCGGGGAAATCACCCGTAAGGTCTGTGAGCAGAAATGACGGAGATATGGTCTCAAGGACTTCCAGAATGGCCTGATGGGAGAAGGCGTAGGGAAGAACAAGACGGGGGCCGCCGGCAAGCGATGCGACCAGTGCGGCTGCCAGAAGAGCTTTGTTATGAGTACAGATGCAAATAACTTCACGGCCTTTTTCTTCCGGCGGTTGAAGGTGACGAATCCCATCCGCAAGGCGGTAGATCTCCGCATAGGTAGTGCCGTTCAGGATAAACTCCCTGGCCGGGTCCGGAGGGGGTGAGAAGATATCCCGATACAATTCCGGTTCGGTAATACGGCTCCTCGTTATGGGATGTGTCTTCATTAATAATTCCCCTTGACTTATCTCATTTTTTTTATTTACTATGCCGTCGTTTATTAGCATATATTGACGGCTTTGAACATCTGAAAAAAGCTGTCATTTCGTGATAACAGGAGATAAAATTTTCATGTCCTCGAACTAACCGGGGACCTTAACAGGGCGGCATGGCGAGCCGTAAAGAACTGTCCCGGTGAATTTGTGACGTTCGCGGCTGCTGTCGCCGTTTCTTTGTATAAGCGGAAATGGTTGCATTCCCTATAGACATTGAGGCGCTGATCCCGCATCGGGACAGGATGAAACTGATCAATGACGTTCTGGACGTTAACGACGATACGGCCGTAACGTCATCTCTTGTCTCCGATCGATGGCCCCTCTGTCAGGGGTCTTTTGTCGATCCCATTGTCCTCATCGAGGTTGTGGCACAGACTGCGGCGGCCCATATACGATGGAAAAAGGGGGTTGACAAGGGCGGCGGCGGTGGATGGCTTGTCGGGATTAAGAATGCAGATTTTTTTCTGGATCGGATTCCGCTTCATACGGTGCTCATCACCACCGTGAAAAATCTATCCAGTGCTGAAAATTATAATGTCCTGGAGGGAACCGTCATGAC
Organism: Deltaproteobacteria bacterium; assembly: GCA_026388545.1. Lineage (NCBI taxonomy): Bacteria > Pseudomonadati > Myxococcota > Myxococcia > Deltaproteobacteria bacterium. The sequence continues at coordinate 82,114 of JAPLJS010000053.1, read as the reverse complement.
AGGAACGGACCTCCTGGCCCGGATTCAGATACAGGTGTTCAGGTCCGATTCCGATTGAGTGTAGCCATTATGATATCACATAAGGAGCGAAACGGCATGAGCGAAGAGCAGGTCGCCCTGGTGACGGGGGGCAGCAGAGGCATTGGCCGGGCCATTGCAGTTGAAATGTCTGAGGCAGGATACAAGGTCTTCATCACATATAAATCAAACGATCAGTTGGCCGAGGAAACACTGGAAATCATTCGATCGAAGGGAGGCCTTGGGGAGAAGATCCGGTTTGATGTAGCCGATTCAAAAGATGCTGCAAGGGGAATGGAAGAAATCATCTCGCAGAATAAAAACATTCGGGTTCTTGTCAATAATGCCGGGGTTACCGCTGACGGCCTGTTTATGATGATGCCGGAAGCAGACTGGGATACGGTGATTCAAACGACTCTAAAGGGCTTTTATAACGTGACGAAACCGGTCATAAAAACAATGGTCCGAAATCGTAAGGGGTCCGTTGTCTCTATTTCGTCTGTGTCAGCACTCATCGGGAACAGGGGCCAGGCAAATTATGCTGCGGCAAAGGCCGGATTGATTGGCGCCAGCCGCGCCCTGGCATCCGAGGTGGCAAGGTTGGGTGTACGGGTCAATGTGGTTGCGCCGGGCCTGATCGATACGGAAATGATTAAAGGGGCGCCTTTTCCTTTGGATAAAATTAAGGAAATCATCCCCATGGCGAGAATCGGAAGGCCGGAGGAAGTCGCAAAGGTTGTCCGTTTCCTGTGTTCCGACGACGCCTCTTATATCACGGGACAGGTCATTTCCGTCAATGGCGGTATGTTTTAATGGATTTCATGACGAAAGAAGGCAGTATAAAAAGAGGGTTATTCCTCATCGGAATACTTCTTTCCTCCGCCGTTATGCTGGGATGGGTGGACAAATGGGATGATATCGAGAGAGAATCGGCGAAGATAAAATCGGTCACCGCTCATTTCTCTCAGGAAAAACACATGCAGATTCTTACCAAACCACTTGTTTCAAAGGGACGTTTCTATTTTCAGGCGCCCGATTCTGTCAGATGGGAATACACGTCTCCCGTGAGAAGCGTTCTGCTTATGCGCAAGGGAGATATCAAACGATATACCATGGGCAGCAGAGGGTTTGTCGAAGATTCGGGCGGGTCCCTTGAGTCGATGCAAATCGTCCTTCAGGAGATCAGCCGGTGGAGCAGGGGACAGTTCACCGGAAATGAGCATTTTTCGGCGACCATAAAAAGGGGAAAGGGACCTACAATTATCCTTACGCCGAAGGAAAAAGGGCTTTCGACCATGATATCACGTATTGTGATAAACCTTTCACCTGACAGGCCGGGTGTTATCAAATCTGTTAAGATTCTTGAAAGTGAAGGGAGTTTTACTCTCTTCGAATTTACCGATGTGCAGATTAACGGGAAAATCTCTGAAACGTTATTCCGGGAAGTGGGATGAAAACTTCCATATTGCATGGACGCTGGTTCTTTATATTAATACTGACGGCTTTCCTCGTATCATGCAGTCGTCTCCCTGTCATCAAACCTGTGGATCCGGAGGCGTTGCAGGACACCATACAGCAGTGCCGGCGGCCGTTTCTCGATATTCCCTATCGCTTCGTTCATGCTATTGAGGTGGAATTGTCCGGCCGTAGGACGGGAACGGTTGTGGGTGTTACCGTCTTTGAACCGGCATCTGCAACAATCCACAGTGTGATCATGACCATCGAGGGGTTTGTTCTGTTTGATGCCCGGTATGAAAAAAAGGTGAGTGTGAATCGGTCGGTGCCGCCGTTTAATACAGAGCAATTTGCCGGGCGCATGATGGAGGATGTCCGTCTCATTTTTCTTGCCCCCGATGGGCGGCTCTCGGATGCCGGTGTGCGTGAAGACGGATCAACTGTCTGCAGATATTATGGAAACGAGGACAGGATTGAGGATGTGGTTGTTCATCGGGATAATACATGGGAGATCGAAACATATAGCAGTAACTATGAACTGTTGAGGCAAATTAGAGCCTTTTCAGTACGGGACAGGATTCCCGCAATGGTGGAGCTGACCGGTTTCGGGTTTCGGGAGTATTCGTTACGCATGAAATTGATCAGTGCAGAACCGGTTTCCCCTGAGACACATCGGTCGCCCCCCGGGGAAACCCCGGAGGATGAGGAATAGAGGTTCAAGGGACAAGGTCTTAAACTCTGCTCCTCGTAATGACATTATGTGTAGATTTTTTTGGTTCATCCGGTTTAAGCGTACGTGTCTAAAATGTCTTTCTTCCTGTTATCCACAAAGCGCCACCCTCAACGAATATGCAATATTTCAATTCGTTATCATTGATTTTATTTCCTCAATAATTATGATATAAATAATAGAAATTTGGGTGTTCCCTTCTGTGAAGGTTTTGGGTCAATGGATACCTGGTTGAAATACTATGGTGCCGCCGGGAAGCCCGGTGGTTAAATGCAAAACAGACCTCTGTAGTATCTGGGGAAATCGGTCTGTTCGACTTAAACGAGAGCAGGTGGAGCAAGTTTAAATGTCGATCCATAGAATTCCAGTCAATAAACTCAGCCCTGAAGCCTTACAAGGAGTTATTGAAGAATTTATTTCCAGAGATGGAACTGATTATGGCGAAATAGAGGTTCCCATGGAAACGAAATTCAGATATGTAAAACAAAAACTTGAAAACGGATTGGCAGTTCTTATTTTTGATGACGAGGCTGAAACCACTAATATATTTTCTGCTGATGACCCTGTGCTAAAAACCCTCATGGATTAACCTGATGACCGAGAAGAAATAGCCTGTCCTGAATCTCGCCGCTATCCAAAACCTCATTTCCATCATTTCGTTTCCGGTTATCGAGACGATCAAGAATATGGGTGGCTAACAGAATTGATATTTCTTGAAACTTGACATATAGAGACACGTCTTTTGAAAGTTTGTGTCCCTCAAAAAAGCCCTCTGACGAAACCGGAACGTCAGGGGGTTTTTGCTGTTCAGGGAGGAGCGTTATTTTCCCGTTCCTCTTGTTCCCATGTCTGAAGGGTTTCCCTGGCAATTCTTCTCTTTCGGTAATACCCGTAAACAAAAATGAGTGTGATGACAAACCAGAATGTTGTAGCGCTGGTGATTAGGGGTATCCACGAAACCCTCACCTCCATGTAATCGAGCCATTCTTTTTCGAGCGTGACCAGGTGCATCCCGGTTATCTTTGTTAATGAGCCTCTAAGATTTCCATCAGCAGCGTAGTTCCTGAGGAATTGTTGAAATGCCTTCCTACCGAATTTATTGATGAGAAAAGACACAAACATAAAGCTTTCCGCATAGGCGAGTTCTGCTTCATTGGGATCACTGGGGAAATTCGCGGTTAGTTTTTCGAGAGGAATCACCCGCTTCGTCAGAAACGCTTTTGTCAGACTGGCCATTCTTGCTAAATGCCACTCTGAAGATTCATACATTGCAAATCCTTCGGCAAGCCAAGTAGGTGTCGCCCGTCCTTCCAAGACTTTCCCAAAGACTATATGGGTAAATTCATGAGTAAACACTTTTTCGTAATCAAGACGCCCCCCTTTTATGGCCCCTGGAGATCTCAGAATAATCAAGTTAAGTTCGGGGTAAGCCACCGCCGATGCCCAGAGAGGAATCCTTTCCTTGCCCGGTTGAACCTTTTGAAATTCTTCAATAGACGGTGCCAGGATGATCATGGTCTTATCCGAAAATTCATATCCTATGTCGGCAATAATCCTTCCCCTGATTTTTTCTGATGTAGTGGATATATGCTTAGCCAGTTTCCCTTCCGCGTCCACATATTTGATAAAGAAATGAATTGTTTCGAGCCGCTGATAAGGCTCTGCACATACCGGTTGCTGGCAAAAAATCACATATAAAACCAGAATGGTGATAGACAGCAAATCTTTGAGAAAGATATCTCTGGGAAAATCAATAATCGCAAACATCATGATCTACATAGTCATATTAAGTTCTGTTCATCGTAATAGGTGAAGCCGTGAGACAAGGAAATACCGCAAAGACATACAATAGACAAGGACATTATTAAATCAGAAAGGGCAAGAAAAAACTAATGAGGATCTGATGAGTCTTGCAAGGATTTTAAAGGGCCGGCAATGATTGTATTGTTTATGCCTTGTGGAGCAGATGAAAATGATCATCGGACTAAAACTCCTTTATGGGGATGTGATAAAATTGTGATGGACGCCAAGGGAAAGCAGAGGAACAGATAGAATAGATGGGAATAGATGGGAATAGATGGAATAGCTTTTTTTATTTATCTCTCAAAACCACTGACATTGTCAGTGGTGGGGCATGGGGGCGGAGGCCCCACACCTTAAGTGAACCAACAATGTTGGTGAACAATGTTTTAGAGTAGTCGTTTCAATCCTTATCAGGCAAGGCAAAGGACGTTGTCCGTGCACGGGTCATCCGGGGCTGGTCATTGGCGCCGGGGGTTGCAGATTTGATGACGGGGTTATTCTGGACGATTTTGATGGTGGTTGGGACGACGAACCGAGAGGTTTTTTGGTGTGCAGACGGTAAATTTATTGTGAGACATAAAAGGCAAAAGGAATCCCGATGGTTGAGATAAGATGGGGTTGCATTTGATTTGAAGGAGGATAGCGCTACTACTCCCTTTGGATCAGGTTGAGGATAAACCTGGGAACGTCCGGACCGGGGAGATAGGGTTTTGAGGAGGGATTGTTGCTGCTGATTTTTCTCACGGCCAGGGTGACTTTGACGATGAAACAGATGATGCGCTTGAGGAGCAGGGCCATGACGGCCAACTGGGCGAGAATACCGGCGTTTTTCAGTCCACGGATCTTGGGTTTCTTCAGGATGCAGAGGTCTTCCTTGGCAGTGGAGTTGGTTCTTTCGGAAGCGCTGCGGAGGGATTTAATCTTTTGATATCGGTCGGTTCCGCGCAAGACTTCGCTGATCAGCCTGGGGTAGTCCTTGACGGACATATGGCGGGTGTAGCCGTGGTAGTTGATCCAGTATTTGCAGATTTCGGCATACCGGAGGATCTGCGGATCTTTTGAATGGAGACACTGGCGGCGGCAGGAGAAAGATGCTCTTTGAGATTTTTGATCGAAACCGTTGGGATGGGTGATGAGACCACAGGGGGCGTAAGGCCATCCTTTGTGATCATAACCTCTGGTTTTAAGGGTTTCAGGTGAGAGGTTTTCCGAGCGGGGATTATAATCGATTATGGGGATGGCTCCTCGGGAACGGGAGAAATTATAGTTGTTGATCTCATCGTATTTGGCGTCGGCGATATGGATTTTTGAGGTTTTGCCGTGATGATGCAGTATCTGGTTTTTATTGGTGATAAAGTGCCTTCCCTCTTCGCCGTTGCCGGCGATGACGGTGCAGGACACGGGCAGTTCTATGCCAAGATCCAGTTCGATGGCGGTATCGATAATGGCATTGAAGCCGAAGATCTTCTCGGTGTGGTTGGGGTTTCGGGGGTTTCTTCTCACCCCGATTCTCGCATCGGGATCATGGGGCAGCTTGGGACAGCGGAAGAAGAAGGAATCGGTCTTGGCAGAATCCCCCAGAATAATCTCTGTAAAGACCCCTCGTTTGACCACCAGATCGAGCCCCGCCTTTTGCAGTTCTTCCTTGACGCCAAATATCTGATTGAAGATGCTCGGTTTTTCCGGATCGGCCTCCCGAAGACAGAGGGTCAGGATCTCTACCCTGGGTCTTTTGATTTTGGGATTGACAGTGAACCGCTGGGAGGAGCATTCAACCTTGACGCGGAGTTCCTTAAAAAGCGCTTTCCTGCCCGGATGGTTCAGCCGATAGAGGACCCTTCTGCGGACATTCTCGATAATGCCCACGAATTCAATGCATTTACACTCTTTCTCGAACCAGGTGCAGCCCTTATAGCGGGCATTGGTCGGAAAGAGGGTCCCGTCGGTGGCGATGATCCGATAGGAAAGAAATCTAAGAAGTTCGGCGATCTCCACCAGGACATGAAAAATCTGATTGTAAAGATCTTCCCCCAGACGCTCCTTGAAGTTGGTGAAGGTGGCCTCACAGGGGATATTCTCAGAGTTGATTCCGGCGTAAAGACGATAATGTCTCCCCCGCTCCCAGTCCCGGAGCACTTCCACGAAGGCCTTCATATCGGAATATTTTTCGATGTGCCGGAACAGCTCCAGAAGAAAAAGGCTGACGGGATCGTAGGCAATCCCGGCTATGGAGTATTTATGAGCGACAAGGGAGCGGATGAAGGAGAAATCCCCCAGGGAGGAAACAAACCGTGACAATCCCCCTTCAATCCTTCCGTCGGGGTGGATGCGGATATACCGACGTTCATAGACGTATTTGGATAAACAGAAGGCCTCCGGTTTCGGAAAAGGATTCTGATGTTTGGTGCTGATCTGAAAATGAATATGATTGAGTTTTTTGATGACGCTTCCAATGCTGAAAGGCATCAGGTTTCTCAATCAACCGCCTCCAAACCAGGGATAGCGGCGATCGATGATCAGGGGGTCTTTTTCGAAGCATCCAGAATCTCGAAGGTACTGGGCGCCACCCTCCTGAACATGCGGCCGCTGTTGACTTTTTTGGTCAGGGCTGAGACGATGCTGCCCGGCTCCATGACCACGTTGAAATCGCTCTTGGCGCGCCTGATGATTTCTGACAGATGCAGAGGCTCTTTGGCTTCAGTCAGTACATCGTATACAGTTTCAATCTGGGACCTTTGTTTCCTTCGGGGAGGCGGTTCCGGCTCCGCATCGTCCTTGAGGAAATCGCGGATGATCTTGAGTTGCGACTTGAGGAGAGATTCTTGGAATTTTGCCCATTCTTTCATGTCCATGACAATCTCCTTTCGGTGGAACACCGGTTAGCATAAAATAGTCAGTAAGTCAAGAAGAAATATCACTTCCCTACTGACAAACAGGATATTTTGATAAGGATAGTACAGGATGGCGTAAGACGTCAAGGACGTGTCGAAGAAACGGAAATTTTGGGTTGATCGATTGAAAACAACAAACGGAAGCGCCCTGACTATGGGGCAGTCAGACTCTTAAATTGGCTCAGTTTCATTCCGTAATCAACGTAATGTCATATGTCAATTCCCTTAACTTAGGTCATTTCTTGCTGTATTCCAGCACAAAATGTTCGGGATGCTCCTGGCCAAAGGAAAGATCACGAAGGAGATGATCGCCATGCTCTCAACATGGCGGCATTCCGGCTTCCACGTCTTCTGCAGCAACCGCATATCTCCAAAAGATGATACGGCCATGGAGAACCTGGCCCGCTACATCATCCGGGCGTCGCTCTCCCAGGAGCGGATGCAGTACCTGGATCGGGAGGGAAAGGTCGTCTATATCTCCAAAGGCGGCAAGACAATCAAGGTCTTACCTGCCCTGGAATGACTGGCTACCATGTGCTCGCACATACCGACCAGGAGTGAGAGGAGGTGAGCAGATGGTGCAGTAATACGAATTCTGCAACACTATCAAAAACTACAATTCTACTGGCAATCCTCACTTCAATTCCAAACCGAAAATCATTGATAAGTAGGTGCAAGAGAGAGGTCATCCTGTAGTACATACCTTTCCAAATCAGAAAGTACGCAAGAACCGGATGAACCATTTTTATAACGTCTCAAAAGTTTATAAAAAGTCAGGAAACAGACGTGAAATTCAAACTTATGTCACGCGCCGGGTGGTATAGCGATAATTCCAGGATCGAAGACGCACCCTGTGGGTCAAAAGACGCCCAATGCCAGGGGTTTGTATGATACGCACGGCCAACTCTTGGGCTTTCGCATCGTTCGTACCCAGTGAAATTACCTTTGGCACAGCGCGGTTGGAAAACCGCGCCTATCGGGAAAGGATTACAACCTGATAGCCGGGGTTTTCCAACCCCGGCGGAGTGGGCTTTGATTATATATTTGAAAAACCTGCCATAATCATGCTAATGTGATACCCATGAGAAAAAAAGGGGGGCAAGATGAGACAATTTACTCTCGAATACTGGAAGGATGACGACTGGTATGTCGGTAGGCTCAAGGAGGTGCCGGGTGTTTTCAGCCAGGGCGAGACATTGGAGGAACTTGAAGAAAACGTCAAAGACGCCTACCGGTTAATGATGGAAGACGATACGGTGATTCTTCCCCGCCTGCATGCTCCTGTCTATCAAAAAGAAATCGGTGTGGATATTTGAAGCGGATTGACTTCATTCGCGAACTGGTGAGAGCCGGCTGCCATCTGAAACGGCATGGTGGAAGGCACGACATCTACTTGAATCCCAAAAATGGAAGGAAATCTCCCGTTCCACGTCACGCTGAGATCAAGGAAAGTCTTTGCGATCTTATTAGAAACCAACTCGGCATCAGCGATAAATAGGAAGGTAATGGGGTCAAGTCTATTTTCTTGTCATATCGAAGATTTCAAACGATATTCTGCACTTTTGTTAGCTCATAGTGGTTGCGGACTCGTAAGTGCAAGAGTGAGGTCATCCTGTAGGCACATACCTTTCCAAATCAGAAAGTACGCAAGAACCGGATGAGCATTTTTTATAAGGTCTCAAAAGTTTATAAAAGTCAGGAAACAGACGTGAAATTCAAACTTATCTATCCGAAATGGAAGAAACTGGAAAATCAGACGGAATTTCACCTTCCGCCCCACGGTCCCGTCGTCTTTGCTGCGACGTTGCCCGATGGTGTGGAAATCGATTTTACGGATGAAAATGTGGAATCCATCAATTTCGACGAATCCCCTGATTTCGTCGGTATATCAATGATGCTCACCAGCCAGGTAAAACGGGGCTGGGAGATTGCCGACAGGTACCGGCAAAGGGGGATCAAGGTAATCGTTGGCGGAATTGCGACGATGCTCCATGCCGAGGAAATGATGGTCCACGCCGATGCCGTTTTTCTCGGCGAGGCGGAAGGCAGGATGGAGGAGGTCTTTCGTGACTTAAGAAATGACCGGCTGCAAAAGAGATATGACTACCTGAATGATTTTCCTCCTGCCGAATCCATTGGGACGGCAAAAAGAGATATATTAAAACGGGAATTTTACTATTATAAGGGTGTGCAGATGGTGGATCTCGTTCACGCGTCACGGGGATGCCGCTTCGACTGCTATCCCTGCTGCGTGGCTTTTCTGGGAGGGAGGAAATTCCGGCCCCGCCCCATCGACAGGGTTGTGGAGGAACTGGCGGCGATCGACAACAATCGCCTGTTCATTGTGGACAATTCTCTTGCCCAGGATAAGGAGTGGGAACGGGAGCTGTTTACCGCCATGATTCCCCTGAAGAAAAAATGGTGCTGCCATCCCATCGAGGATGACGATGATATCCTTGATCTCGCAGCGCAGGCGGGGGCCTGGTACGTCTACCAGGCAATCTTCGATAGGTCGGACTATATCCGGGACCGCATCCGGCGTTATCATGAACACGGTATTGCCGTGGAAGGAACGATCCTCCTGGGCCTTGACGACCAAACGGAGGACGACATTCGACGGCTCGTGGATTTTCTCATGGAGATCAAGCTTGATCTTGCTGAATTTACCATCCTCACGCCGTTTCCTCATACCAGGGCTTTCGATGACCTGCACCGGGACGGGCGAATCATCTCCTACGACTGGAACGATTACACAGCGGACAAGGTGATTTTCCGGCCCAGAAACATGACGCCGGAGAGGCTCCAGGAGCTTTACATCCATGCCTGGGACACATTTTACAGGGATGAACCACAGACCTACAAGATGTTTAAGCTCATGCAGAAGGTTATAGAAAAGGAGAAAGCCGACGGAACATACAGGGGCCGCAGGCGGGAACTGATGGCCAGTCGGTTCGGGAAAATGGAAGAGAGTCCAGGAGGTCAGTCATGAAGCGGCGTGTGAATCAAGATGTGATTATCGGTGAAAGGCCGGTAACGCTTTCGCAGATTGTTGCCGTCGCCCGGGGAAACACCAGAGTGAAGCTCAGCCGTGAGCGTTCTTTCCTGGAGCGGATTCGCCGGAGCGAGGCCATGCTCTATACCGCCATCAACGAAAGGGTTCCCGTCTATGGTGTCTCAACGGGGTATGGCAAGTCCTGCGGAAAGCGTTTGAAACGGGACCAGGTAAAGAAACACCAGGGGGCCAATCCCATCAGGTTTCACGGCTGCGGCACCGGTGATCCCATCAGTGTTCCCGCTACACGGGCGGCGATGCTCTGCCGGCTCCTTTGTCTGTCCAGGGGGTATTCCGGCGTGTCTTTAGGACTTCTGGAGCGGCTTGCGGCCTTTCTCAATCACGGAATTACCCCCGTCGTTCCCTGTGAGGGATCCGTCGGGGCGTCCGGTGATCTGACCCCTATGTCCTACGTAGCGGCAGCCATGACGGGGGAGCGTGAGGTCTTCTACCGGGGTAAGCGTTTGCCTGCCTCCGAGGCGCTAAAGCTTTCGGGACTTGTCCCGTATGCATTTGCCCCGAAGGAGGCTATTTCCATAATGAACGGCACATCCACGATGACGGGGATGGCCGTCCTCGCCGTGGAAAGGGCTGACAGGATACTCGATGCGGAGATCTGTGCCACGGCGCTTACCGTTCATGCCTTGAAGGGGAAGTTTCTTCACTTCCACCCCGCCATCGGTGAGGCTAAGCCCTTTCCGGGGCAGATCCATGTGGCCCGGAAGCTGACGGAACTGCTCCAGGTAGAGGCGCATAACGGCGATCTCGAATCCCAGGCCCGGGAAGCACTGCAAGACCCATATTCCGTTCGATGCTCCCCACAGATAGTCGGGGTACTTTACGATGCACTTACATGGATCCGGCAATGGGTTGAGACAGAGGCGAACAGTGCCAATGACAACCCCATCTTCGATCCGGAAACGGGTCAGCCGCTCATGAGCGGGAATTTCTACGGCGGCCACATGGCTTTCGCCATGGATGCCATGAAGGCGGCCCTGGCCTCCGTGGCGGACATGTCGGACCGGCAGGTGGCCCTCCTTGTAGATCCGCTTCTCAACCGGGGACTCCCTGCAGATCTGGTGCGGGTTGAGGGAGAGGATTCCGTCTTTCATCATGGATTCAAGGCTATGTCAATCGCTTCGTCGGCGCTTGCAGCAGAGGCCCTGAAGCTGACCATGCCCGCCGCATCCTTTTCCCGTTCAACGGAATCCAACAACCAGGACAAGGTCAGTATGGGGACCATCGCTGCCCGGGATGCGGAAAGGATCTGCACCCTGACGGAGCGGGTTCTGGCCATTCATCTCCTGGCCGCAACACAGGGCTGTGAGATCCGGGGGAACCTCGATGTCCGGCCGCAGTTGATCGCCCTTATTGGCCGTATTCGTTCCCTTTCGGAAGCTATGATGGAAGACCGCGAGATGGACAGGGACATTGAGTGCATTGCCCGTACCATCGCCGAGGAAGACCTGTTCGGGAGATAACATGATGCCCCATGAATCGAAATGGCGTAACACCCGGCGGGCCGTAGGTTTTCGGCCATGATAGATGACTTCCGGCAGGCCCTTATCGCCGGCGTCGAGCGCCTCACGGCCTGGGCGGATCTCCTGGACCGGATCAATGTCTTCCCCATCGCCGACGGGGACACGGGCCGGAACCTCGTCATCAGCTTAGCTCCCCTGCGACAACCCGAACGGGGCGTGCAGACCCTGTCCCGTGAACTCCTCCTCTCAGCCCGTGGCAATTCGGGAAATATCGCCTCCAGCTTCTTTCAGTGTTTCATTCAAGCCGGTTCATGGGAAAACGTGCCCGATGCCGTCCGGCTGGGACGCGACCGTGCCTGGCAGGCGGTGCCTGATCCCCGGCCGGGAACGATGCTGAGTTTTTTCGATGCACTGGCGGAAGTTTTTCCCGATGCTTTCACTAATCATGACCGGATTGCAGGAGTGCTGATGCATCTGGAGTCCGTCGTCCGGGATACGACGGAACAGCAGCCCAAGCTCCGGAAGGCCGGGGTGGTGGATGCCGGCGCCCTGGGACTGTTTCTGTACTTTGAAGGATTTTTCCATATCCTTGCGGATGGCCGGATACCCTTCCGAACCGTGACGGATACCTTTCGGGGCAAGCTGCAAGTCTCGCCTTCCTATAGGGATGACCTGGAAGGGGGCTACTGCGTGGACACGGTTCTCCACAGCGAGGCAGATACAAAAGAGGCGCTACAGATGCTTGCCGCTCTCGGCGAGTCCATCGTCGTGACCCGCGAGGATGCCTATCTGAAGGTTCATTTTCACACCATGGATCGGGAGGTTGCACGCAGAAAGCTTGTCGACCTCGGCCAGGTAATCGGCTGGGCGGAGGACGACCTGTACCTACAGACATCGGCCTTCAACAGCACGAGCCGGGAGTCTATCATCCATATCATGACCGATGCGGCAGGCTCGCTGACCCGGCAGGAGGCGAAGTTTCTGGGGATTACCCTTTTGGACAGTTACATCACCGTCGGGGATCATTGCCTGCCGGAGACCTATTTAAGCCCCGAGGATCTCTACAGCGCCATGCTCTCAGGTCTGCGGGTGACGACCGCCCAGGCATCCATCTTCGAGCGCCACCAGATTTATGAAAGCGTTATGAGCCGCCACAGGCAGATCCTTTACCTGTGCGTCGGATCGGCATTCACGGGAAACTACCGCGTGGTCACTGACTGGAAACGGGGGAATGATCCGGAAGACCGCCTCGTGGTGATCGATACCGGCGCGGCATCGGGACGACTCGGGGTGCTCGCTATGGCTGTGGCCGCCTATGCCAATGAAGCAAACGAGGCCGGGCAAGTCGTAACCTTCGCCAGACAGGCCGTGACCCGCTGCGAGGAGTATGTGTTTCTCGACCGCCTCGAATACCTGGCTGCCGGAGGACGGCTGTCGAAGACGGGGGCTTTCTTCGGCGATATGCTCCGCATGAAACCCATCGTAAGTCCCATGCACGAGGGAGCCTGCAAGGTGGGCGTCGTCCGGAACCGCGAAGAGCAGTTGCGTTTCGCCCTGGAAGCCATGGGACGTTCCCTGAAGCCGGAGGATAAGGCCCTCATCATGCTGGAGTATTCGGACAACCGGCCCTGGGTGGAAGAGGTAAAGAGTGAAGTGGCAAGGTGCTATCCGGGAGCCCAGATCGTCGTACATCCCCTCTCTTTGACCTCAGGCGCGCACATGGGCCCGGGCACATGGGCCGTGGCCTTTCTGCCTGACATCAGTTCTTCACTTTGAAAAGAACTGAATGAGCACTTTACAAATCACTATAACCGACGACGGGAAATATCGCCGCTGTAGCATAATGTTGGACCTGAAAAAAATGATTAAACCTGCACGGACCATAAATAAACTAACAACCGGCACACCCATCACCATTGTGGCCCTTGGCGATTCCCTGACACAGGGCTGGATGGTCTCAAAGGGGTATCTCGATTTCTTAAACGAAATGCTTCACATAAAGTTTCTCAAAGGCAGGTTTAAGCTTATTAATGGCGGTATTCCGGGTGATACGGCGGATTCCGGTCTCTCCCGCTTGAGGTGGGATGTTCTTCATTATAACCCCGATTGTGTCTTCATACAATACGCGATTAATGATGCTTTTTCGGGGTTTACAGAACAACATTTCAAAAACAATATAAAAGAGATAATCGATACAATAAGGGAAAATGGCGATACCGATATTGTTCTCATAACTTCCGGATATATTGGTGATAATGAAGATAACCGGCATGTCGAAGGATATTATCGTCAACTTGAAGTATTGGGAGAAGATTATGGTATTCCCGTTGTACAAACGCATGAGTACTGGAAAAAGAAGATCAGGGATGGAATGATATTTGGTTCTTTGGTGCAGTATGATGATGTGCACCCCACAGAAGAAGGCTACAGGCTCATGGCAGAAGCAATTATGAATATTTTTTAAAGATAAAGGAATTATTTAATTATTTTCAAAGTATCAGATGTATTCGTTAATATGCACTATTAATTGGAAGGCGATCCATATTAGGCTAATATCTCCTTTCACAGAACGTCCGTTTCTTAGCCCTGTCTTAAAAACCAATAATAGTCTAAATTCTCTTTTTTAATGATAAGGTTAACTCGAATAAGGCCACAGGCTCCGATCCCAATAGGGAGGGAACCGTTGCCGTTACATGGACTGTAAGATTGACACGATCATAGGATGTCAACGCTTTATCAACTTTTCAAAGGGGGGATCAATGGGGTGGCCCTTTTTCAAAGGCGGGAACAAATTGACTACTCTTTTTAAGAGGGGGGACTGCTGAAAAGCTCTACTACATTTTGTCTGTGGTTATAGAAGATGAAGAGGGCCGTTGCAATTGCTCCCGCCGTTGCAAGCGCCTGGTATCCGCATATGATAATCGTTCCAACCATGAGCACGAAAGTCATGAAAAAAGAGGCGATAAAGGGAATCCGGACGATCCCATATACCCCCACCCAGACGAGGGCGGAAAAGGCTGCCGAATAGGGTGAAATAATGGCGGTAAAACCCAGGTAGCTTGCCACCCCTTTCCCGCCGCGGAACTGGTGAAAGCAGGGGAAACGGTTGCCGAGAATGAGGGCCAGTCCTACCCAGGGGACATAGTTTATCGGAAGCAGGTACAGAGCGGCCCATGAAACGGCAAGAGCCCTGCCTAAATCAAGCAAAAGTACGACTCCGGCCCAGAATAACCCGGCCTGTCGATAGACGTTCGTTGTTCCGGCAGTTCCGCTGAAATGATATCTCGGATCATCCCTCCCCAACATCCTGAAGAGCAGAATGGAGAAGTTAACGGAGCCTGCAATGTAGGCAGCCGGCAGGAGTATTGCAATCGTCGTGAGCATGCTTTAACTCTTTCTTACTACTGAGAGATTTCCCTCCGGCACTTATTCAGCAGCGAGAGGGATTTAAGGGTTTAAGGGATCGAGTGTTTAGTTTGCAGTGATTCTATAAGTGTTTTGTACATCTTCGTAGTTTCTTAGCATTTCCCTTGAACCTTGTCCCTTGAACCTTATGCCGGCTTGTATAAGATCCAATCCGGGGGCTTGACGCGGCCGCCGGAGACATCCCTCATGATAACCCCTCTGATCTCCTCACGAAGACCTCCCGCCGAATCATGAATCCAAATATCGAAGTGAAGGGATTCTCCGTTTACCGGAATAGGCTGGATTGTACAGCGGTAGGTTTCTCCCGGTACCGTCGGATTGATGATGAGGCGTTTCTCAAACCCCACAGGAAAGGCCACGATATGACAGAACCGCTGGCCCCAGGCGCAGGCGACATGGAGAGCCCCGTCAAAGGGAAACGGAGAACCGAGGGGCTCTGATGGCGTCGGATGGTCCGCCGCATGTACCCGGGCCGCCGCGCCGCTCTCTGAGAGAAGAATGTCACCTCTGACATTCTGGTAGGATGGCCCGAAAGGAACCAGCTCGCTATATAATTTTTGGGAAGGGATTCTGTAGCAAATACCGTCCAGCGCCGATACCGTATCATTGGGCGGCCCGGCGATACGTTCCTCCATAGCCGTGAAATTGACAGCGGCATGGACTTTTGTCCTGCTCATGGTACCCCTTATCCTGTCTATAGTAATCAATTTGGAGGATATGCGGCCACTTTCATAGATCTCCATTTCGTGGCAGGTTTCGATGACCTGGGAATCATTTTCAATATGGAGAAACCGGTCAAACGAGGCCGAACGCATACATCTGACATGCGCATCGGACCGATAAGACTGCGCCGAACCTGCCAGCCGCTGAAGGATTTCAACGGCGGGTAGAAGTATTTTTCTCTCAAAATGGTGGTCTTTGAGGTAGGGATGAACGGGGATCACAAGGGTCAGACGGATCCGTTCACTCATCCGGGAATGGTCTTCCATATTTTACTTTCCTCTGAACCTTTCCAGATCGGGAAAGCGATTCATCTTTTCCAATCGACGCAGATATCTTTGATACTGCCCCTCCCAACCGATCTTACGGGTTTGCCTGTCTGTAGAAAATTTCATGACCGGCTTGACCACGTGCGTCCAGAAGGACGTCCAGAGCCTGCCCTGTTTTCCCGCAAATGCCGATGGTTTCCACCAGCCTAAAGCGGTCTGCCGGTAATACCAGAAAGCATATTGTAACTGATCAGATTCCAGATGCCGGGTTTTCACATTAGCCCAGAAGCCGCTATACCGTTCATAACGATCGTGATTCGTAACCAGTCCCTCACTGATCAAATATTCTCTGAGTTTCGTCTTGGGATAGGGTGTGAGCATCTGACAGTAGGATGCGTCCGCCTCCAGATCATTGAGAAACTGATAGTTTTTCCTGATGGCCTCTTCGTCATCATCGGGCAGTCCAAAGATCAGGCCGCCGATCACCATGATACCATACCGGTGACAATTCTCTATTGCCCGCTTCGCCGCTTCGACGATGTCGGCTTTCTCCATGGTCCTGAGATTATGGCTCGATACATTTTCAATCCCCAGGAAAACACCCCGGAATCCCGCCTCGGACATTTTTTTCACCATCGCCTCATTGCCGGCCACAGAAATGCAGTCGGCCTGTACGACCAGTTTCAAATTTTGATATTTTCTTTGTATTATTGCATCACAGACGCTCATGACCCACTTCGGATTCAAAACCATATTGTCATCGGCGATAAAGATCAGCCTTGTTTTCTTGTTGAAATAGATGTCGTCAAGATCGGCGATTATACGCTCAATGGGGTATGTCCTGTAAGAACGCCCGTACATATGGCTGATGCTGCAGAAATTACAGTTGCGGGTACATCCCCGGGAGGTTTCCATGACCTCGATTCTGGAATACATGAAATGGTATCCGCAGGTTTTGCGTCTATGATCCCGTATGGGCAGTTTTAGACATGACAAGTCACTCAGCGGTCCCTGGTCATTGTGTACCCACGTGCCGTCCTGTTTGTAGGAGAGCGATGGTATGGTTTCCAGCCCGTCTTTCCCTGCAAGGGCATTCACCAGCCTGCGGAAGGGTTCTTCCCCTTCTCCCCTGATGATGAAATCTATCTCTTTCGATTCAGGAGATGCGGCCATTTCCCTGCTCATCAATGTGGCATGATAACCGCCGACGGCGATCTTTACATGAGGGAGGATGCTTTTGATGAGTCCGATCAAGGCCAGGCATGTCGGATACTGCCATGTCATGGCAGACAGGCCGACCAGATCGGGAGTGATTCTTTTTAGGGTTTTCGTGAGATAGGCGGAGATGCTGCTGCGTTTTCGCACCAGGTCAATAAGAGCGACCTCATGCTCCTCATCGACGTTTCCGCCCATACAGGCAATACCATGATTGGGCATATGGAGCGCCATTTCATGAATAACGATGGGGATAACATCCGGCATGGAGATGAGGACAACTTTCATAAATCCGCTTTTCTTTCCATGAGAGAACGCGCCTCCGCCATGAGACCGGAGAGCGTAAAGGTATCGCTTTCATAATCCGCCTCAAGGCTTCCGGCCAGTTCCACTTCAATGACATTTTCGTCACACGTATTAAATAAAAACTTATCCGGAGGAAAGAGTTTATGGGTGTTCCGGATTATCACCACCTTGATCGGCGCATTACAGAGCCTGGCAATTCTGAATGCCCCTTTGTCAAACGGGCCTATCAATCCGTTGCGGCTTCTCTTCCCCTCGGGAAATATAAAGAGATTCCCCCCTGCGGAAAGATAATCCTTCATATTTTTTATCTGGTCAATCATGTTTTCCGTAAACAGTCCCTCCGACATGGACGGGATATAGCCGGATGTCTTCAAAATCCAGCCGAAAACGGGAAATCTGAAAAAGTCTCTTCTGACGATGGTCTTCTGCTTTTCAAAAAGAGATACGAAAAAAATGGGATCCAGAAAGGAGAGATGGTTGGCAATGATGATGGAAGAACGAAGAGCTTTGACTTCCTCCGCTATACGCCATTTTACCCTGGGGACGATGGTTCGTACAAGAGAGAAAAATAACCGGTGGAGCCGGTGGTTCAATCTTTGAAAGGCCTCTTCACGTCCGGTCGAGAAAAAAAAGGCATACAGATAAAAGGGAGAAAAGAACACGAGGTATCCCATAATGTAGTATACCCAGAGGGTAACGGTAACGGTGAAAGCATGAATGGATTTTAACAAGGCAGAAAACATGGTGCTTGTGCTGTCTATTGTCATGACGATACTTTTGAATTATTTGAACGGCTATATAATCCCCCCTTCGCCCCCCTTTATCAAAGGGGGGGTGGGGGGATTTTTATGGCATTTTTTTTATGATGAGACTGGTGTTCACGCCGCCGAATGCAAAATTCTGGATAGTGGCGATCCGGACCGGATATTCCCTGAGCTTCACGATGTGATTGATCATGGCGCACCTTTCGTCGATCTCGTCCAGGTTCAGGGTCGGTGCGATAAACCCTTCTTGCATAAGATAAATCGCAATAATCGTCTCAATGGCGCCGCACGAACCCATGGTGTGCCCCATATAACTTTTCAACCCGACAACGCCGGGCACACTCCCATAGACATCGTAAATAGCCTGTGATTCGATCACATCACCCATTTTGGTTCCCGTCGCGTGGGCGCTGATGAAATCCACCTCATCCGCATTGATCTTTGCCTCTTTCAGTGCGATCCGGATAGTCTCTCTGATGCCGCCCAGGTTCGGCAGGATGAGGTCGCCGCCGTTATTGTTGCAGGCAAATCCCATCACCTCCGCGAGTATCGGTGCGCCCCTCTTCCTGGCAAACTCATACTCTTCAAGCAGGACAGCCCCCGCTCCCTCTCCCACGACCAGTCCGTCCCTCTTTACATCGAAGGGACGTGGTGTCAGATGGGGTGTGTCATTGAAGGCCGTAGAACATGCGAGCAGATTATCGAACACCGCGACGGTGGTCGTATCATATTCGTCAGCCCCGCCGCAAATCATGGCGTCCTGCATCCCGAACTTGACTGATTCATAACCGTAGCCGATGGATTGACTGCTCGTCGTGCATGCCGTGGATGACGAAATGACGCGGCCTGTAATACCGAACATCTTTGTGATATTGACGGCTGTGGTATGAACCATGGATTTCAGGTAATCGACGGCGCCGATGGAAGAATATCCGGTTTTTGAGGCGCCGAAGAAAGTCCTGTATATATCCCGCTGAACGGTGGGGCTTCCATGGGTTGAACCAAAGGCGACGCCCATTCGGCCGGATGTGACAAAGGACTGATCCAGACCGGCACTCTCGATCACTTCCTTTGCCACCTGACACGCGTAATAGGCGACAGGTCCCATGGTTTTCCGGTATTGACGCTTAAAATCGTATTCAACAGGGTAATCAACGGTTCCAAAAACCTTGGAGTGGATGTAGGGAGACAACAGCCCGTCCTCCCGCAAAGTCTTGACACCGGAAATTCCGTTAACCAGACTGTGAAGAATCTCCGCTTTGGTGCGGCCGATAGGGGTGATTGAGGAACACGCTGTAATGACTACCCTTCTTTCCATAAGGCTCCCGTTTATGTAATACTGGTTTCACCGCTTGAAAATGCCGGTCTTGTCTTGGCCAGCGACTCAATGTAATCACAGATCTGATTGATTGTCCGGATATCCATGGCCCGTTTCTTTTCCTCCTGGGTCAGTTCGGAATCGAGCATTTTTTCGATCTTAAGGAGCAGCTCAATGGCATCGATACTGTCAAATCCGTGCTTTTCTCTGAGGTTATCATCCAATCCCGGATTTTCAATCTCAAATTCCTTTCGGAAAAAGGTGAGAATTTGCGTTATGATCTCATCACGTGTCATATGTGTTTCCAGGCACTCAAAAATATTGAATTTCTGCTGTATAAAAGCCGGTCATTGAGGGAATGTTTTCCAAAGATGTGCCGTCTTCGGATCAACAGCCACGGGCTTTCCCGATGAATTAAGGGCGCAATGCTTTGTAAATCCCGTGCAGATAATCCCCCCGGTTTCACAATGGGTGATTACATAATCGAAACGGAGCTTCACCCGCTCAAGCTCAGTCGGACGGGTATAAATAAACATGGGATCGTCATAATAGAGAGGCCCGTGGAACTGTATTCCCAGTTCGATAATGGGGTAAAAATATCCGCTCTCTTCTATTTCCCGGTATGGATATGCCGCATCACGCATCAGCGAGGTGCGACCGAATTCGAAGTAACGAAGATAATTGGCATGATAAACTACCGCCGAACGATCCGTATCTGCGTACAGCGTCCGCATTTGGCATTGATGCCAGACAAGACCGGTCTCGTTATCCCGGACATAACGGGCATCATTTCCCGATTTTTCTGGTCTGAACGGTCTCGGCTTCATGTTACACTCCCCTGAATAGTATGCAACAGTTTGTACCTCCGAACCCGAAGGCGTTTGACAGGGCGATTTCATGCCGTCTTCTTCGTGCCTCGTTGGGAACGAAGTCCAAATCGTCAAAATAAGGATCAGGGATATAATTAATCGTAGGGAGGATCACTCCTTGCTGCATTCCCTCGATGGTCAGTGCGTTTTCAATGGCGGCGGTGGCGCCAAGGGAATGACCGATCTGGGATTTGTTTGACGATATGGGAATATGCTTCAATCTGTCGCCGAAAACGGCGCGCAGACATTCGATTTCCGTACTGTCTCCCGTGGTCGTGGATGTTCCATGCGCATTGATATACTCCACATCATTCGGCTTTAATCCGGCATCGTCAATGGTTTCCAGGATCGCCCGGATGGCGGTAGGTTTGTTCGGTCTTGTAAAATGATGGGCATCGGACGTCCAACCTATGCCCATGACCTCAGCCTTTGCCGTGAGTCCGTAAGCCGAAATGGTCTCATCCGCGGCCAGAACGATCACTGCTGCCCCTTCAGAAACGACAAAACCCTTGCGGTCGATGCTGAATGGTCGGGACGCCTGGGAAGGATCGTCATGGGCCCGATCATGGGAATGTATCTTGATGGTGGCATTCATATTGGCAAAGCCATGAATAATCTCGGGTATAATAGGCATCTCCACGCCGCCGGCAAGTACAAAGTCGCAGTCTCCGTCCCGTATCATCCGTGCGCCGATGGCAACGGCATGGTTCCCCGAAGCGCATGCCCCCTGGGGAGAGAATATCGGACCGGTAAAGCCCAGAAGCATTCCCGCCTTGCCCGACGGCAGGTTGGCGCAGAGATTGGGAAGCAGGTAGGGGCTTACTTTCAACGACCCTCCTTTCCTCATATTTTCCATGGCGATACGGAAAGAGTCCGTCCCGTTTATAGCTGAACCAATAAGACAGGCCGTTCGGGGACCCGTTTCCTTGTTCATTTGGAGCCCGGAATTCTCCAGGGCTTCCTTGCAGACGGCCATAGTCAGAATGACAAAGGAAGCATTCCAGTTGTAAACTTCTTTTTCACTCGAGAAGTCGTAGTCCCTGGGATTCCAATCCGGGATCTCACCCACGACATTGCTGAGGGATTTAACATGACATCGGGTCACTTTACGGAATCCGGCCTCACCACTTACAGCCCGTTCCCAGGTCTGCCTAAATGTCTTTCCCAGGGGCGTCGCCGCGCCGTATCCGATGACAAAAACCCGTCTGTTTTTTGGTGCTTTCATACGTTCACATCACCCTATCCTGCGAAGGACAATGCAGGAATTACAGCCGCCGAATCCAAAGGCATTTTTTAACACGTGCTCCTGAGCAACCCTTCTCGCGCCTTCCGGTACGCAATCGATGGCGATTTCCGGATCAGGCATGTAATTAATCGTGGGGAGAACCGTGTCATTCAGCATGCCTTCCATCGCGAGGACGGTCTCAATGGCAGAAGACGCCCCCATGGCATGACCTGTCTGGGATTTGTTGGCCGATACCGGCGGTATATCACTGCCGAAGATATCTTTCAACGCATTCCCTTCAATCCTGTCACCGATCTTCGTCGATGTCCCATGGGCATTGACCGCGTCAATATCCCCCGGTTGCAGGCCGGAATGAACAATGCTCTCTGCAATGCATCGTCTGACCGTTTCAAGGTTCGGGGCTACAAAGTGATGGGCGTCGGATGTCATCGCCCAACCGGCCATTTCGATTCTGGGGGTAAGGCCATGGGTCTTCGCGAATGCCTCCCCGGCGATAACGATACAGCCTGCGCCTTCCGATACGACAAAGCCCCTCCTGTTAAGGGAGAAGGGGCGACTTGCCTTCTCCGGCGGTTCTTCCGGTTGACCTTCCTTCGGTCTGTACGCGCCGTTCATTGTGGCAAAACCGCCCAGAATGGGTTCAACAAGGGGGAAATCCACAGCGCCGCAGATGACCACATCGGCCATACCCTGTTCTATGAACATGGCCCCGATAATCATGGAGGTAGAACCCGTTGCACAGGCGGTAATGGTTGACGTTATCGGACCTGTCGCTCCGGTCATGATGGATATCTTTCCCCCAACCATATTGATACAGGAGTTTGCATTGGTAAAAGGATGAGGGAGTTTCCCTCCTGAAACCAACATTCTGTCTGCACGGATCATGGCATCGAGGCCGCCGACGGCAGAACTGAAGGTAATGGCCACCCTGGGAGAAATGTCATCCGTAATTTCGATCCCGCTTTTTACGAGCGCACGGTGGACAACCAGCATGGCATGACTGAAGACGGGCGATGACCACAGAGCCATATCACGGGATTTTAAAAAAGGATAGTCAGTGGTATCGATTTCCTTAACTTGGCCGGCTATTCTTACGGGGAACCCTTCACGAAGGGGAAAACGGGTCAGGACACCGATGCCACTTAAGCCGCGTGATGCTTGATCCCATTGGGTCTCCATATCGACACCCAGGGGCGATACTGCGTCATAACCCAATATTACCGGTCGAATTCTTTTCATCATGCGCTGCCTGGTTTTGGTCATAGGAGACGTCAGTGACGCTACCATGGTATGAAACGGTAAAGTTTGGCGAACATTTCATACACTTCAATCCAGTTTTGGAGATCCTTCGTCGAATTCAGATGCTCTCTTTTATTGACCATAACCCAGCTCATATGCGCAGCGCCGTCCTTGCAGGTCGAACAATCCCTCGTCGCAGAGGTGCAGCATCGGTGCATTGTTTTAAGATCCGAAGCCCATCGGATAAACCGGATGAGCCTTTTGGGCTGAGGATTCCTGTCATCCAACGGTTCCGTAACAGAAGGGCATTCCTTCCATCCGAATGTCCGCTTCATCATCATCCCCGTGGTGATAATTTCGTGGTAGTATCTGCAGGAAATGACGGCATTCGGGTATTTATCAAGCATATCGTCCATTTCAGCCCGAACGTCTCTCAGTTTCTCCTCCGTCCAAAAGTAACCATTCACGTTTTCATCATTCGTCAATAACTGTAAATGAACCTTCAACCCGACATCGGAAATCTTTCTGATTACGTGTTCTATCCGTCCAACCTGTTTCGGTGTAATCGTATAGAGGTAATAAGTATTCGGATCGCCTTCATAATTTTTACTGGATACGGCAAATGTATCTTTCCCCCTGAGCATCTTTTCGTCTTCCGCATCTCCCCATAGCGAGATACCCACCATCATATCGGGGAAGCGGTCTTTGGGAATCCTGATCAACCCGTTGGTTGCGCAATACGTCGGCAGTTGTGTGTAAAAGGCCTCGACCCGATCGAGGAACAG
Organism: Deltaproteobacteria bacterium; assembly: GCA_026388545.1. Taxonomy (NCBI): domain Bacteria; kingdom Pseudomonadati; phylum Myxococcota; class Myxococcia; species Deltaproteobacteria bacterium. The sequence goes on along the minus strand of JAPLJS010000053.1, from coordinate 58,527 downwards.
TGTCGGTTCTCCGCCGATTAATATGGCAAGATTGACGCCCCGTTCCTTTTCCCTTCGAACAAACTGGGGCCATTTTTCCGCATCCATTTCCTCGGGGGCAGCCTGATCTTCGTTGGAAGAAAAGAAAAAACAACCCTTGCAGCGCAAGTTGCATTGATTGGTCACATCATAGATGGAGCTGCGGATATTCAGACTGGATATCTTCCTGTAACGTTCATGCCATGTTTTATCCAGTAAGGAGCTGACGGTTTTCATAGAATTTTCCCTGTTTCACACACATGTCGATTGACGAAAAAATGGGGATGGGAATTCACTCCCTCCGTTCGTCACAATCACTGTCGGGGTGGCTCGATCATCTCATGGCAGAGATTATCGCCCTTGTCATAACCCTTCACCCATATGGCAAGGTAGGTATCAACATAGTCAAGCCATGATTTAAACGTATCCGGGTCGGTTACATGACGATACAGGCGTGCCGTAACAACGGCGCTGCCGGCGGCATAATGCCTGCATTCGCCGCAATCCGTGTCGGGAACACAGCAGGCCACGTCCCGATCCCAGGATAGATCCGCCCGGTATTGTCTGAAAGATCGCCCGAGACCGATGTCCGTCGAAGGATTCTTTCTCGGATATGAACATCCATAAAGCTCATGGAGGCCGTATTGATGGGTATGAGCAACAACATTGTAGGGGGAAAAAAGCACATTTTCCGGAGATCCGGTCAGAAGATCAAGCATGACTTCGCCTGTCCGGTTAAGGGACTCCCCATTATGCCGGAGCGAACCGGCATAGCCGACAGGAGATGAAAATACGTTAAAAGTGATTTTGCAATCATGCGCAACAATGGTGTTCATGACCTCATAGATTTCGTCTATATTATCCCGCGTAAAGGTATAGACGAACACGGCCCTCGGATCATCCCGATAATTGTCGATCTGTTTCAACAGCAGGTTTTTTGCCCTTCTCACTCGCAGGCTCGTTTCATCATTTCCCCAGACAGAGATATGAATCTTATAGCCGACTGCATCAGAAATGCGCTTGAAGCCATTCGTGGCTATGCACCCCAGGGGCATTTCATCGTAGCATACCTCCAGAAGCTGCGGGACCATGGATGGCTCGGCGCCGGCCAGAACGACATAGGTGATGCCTCTCGCCTTTTCCTCTTTCATCAGCTTCCGCCACGCCTCCGGATCGGAGTTTTCTTCGGCGAACTGCTTATCCCCTTCATAATAGTAACACCCGTCGCACCGGATATTGCAGCGGTTGGTCATATCATACGTCGATTCCCGGAGGAAAAAATATTTCCTCACCTTTTCCCAGCGCAGGCGTACCTCATCGTCGGCCAGCAGCTCGGAAAATTTCCATTTTCTTCTTTCGTCATCGCATCCAGGAATCATTATGACGTTCGTAGTATCCATGAATCTTTCAAGAAGGGTTCTTTTGGGTTCACGCAGTCTGTTTTTGCTCTATATATTCGGCAATCATGCGTATATTTCTGAGTTTGGGATAATCATCCTCGTCGATGGTTATACCGTATTCGTCCTGAAGCACAAGAACCACCGTGGCCAGGTCCATGCTGTCAACGCCAAGTTCATCCACCAGATCAAGATCGGGATCGAATGTTTCCGGCGTAATTTCTTCCAGCTTAAGCTCGAGGATGATAATTTCGGCAATACGAATTATCAGCGCCTTTTTATCCGTGCTCATGAGCATTCGCTATCCTCCCCCACATAGAATAAATCGTCACAACCATATCTTTAGGCTTTTTGAACATCATTATTACGGCAAACCGCGGCGTACGTGGAATCAGCCGTGACCCTAACTTTCCTCCTGCAGCGGTTCAGCCACAACGACACCCGTGCATGCCGTTTTTCCGTTCACCGTAACCAGAAAATGGTAGGAAAGATTGTTCTCCTGATGGGACAAAGGCAGGGATATGGTCAACGATTCGTCCGGCCTGACCGGCAGCCTGAACCTGACCCTCCTGATGCCCATTATCCTGATCTTTCTCCCTTTTTCGGATTCATGATGTGTGATGGCATCCTTCACCATGGACAAAATTGCAATACCGGGCAGAATCGGGTCATTGGGAAAATGGCCGGAAAACCATGGTGATCCTGTCGCTGCGCATGCCTCCGCCCAAACCTCACGATTTGAATTATCCCTTTTGTGCGCTATGCTGTGCCATGTTTCATCCATGCCGCTGCTATCACCATCCCATAAGCATCGGGGCAATCCGTGATCATTTGCCGTATGTTTAATTTTTTTAACTATCATTGATCCATCAGCATGTCAAAAATATTTTTAACATCCCGAATGGTCACGGGAATCGTATTGTACTAAAAATTATTTTTACGTCTTCCCGCCTAAAGACTGCGGGGACGTGTTTTCGTGAGGTCATCACCATTGATCCGGACCATCACCGGTCTTCCCAGAAGTTCGGCAAGGGGGATCACCTTTAAACCTTTGTTTTTCAAACCGGACAGAATCAAATCAATCTCATGCAGAAAGCCTTCCGTGTCTATCGATCCTTTCGGCCGGACATCGTGAAGAAGAATGATGTCATCCGGTTTTGCCTTTTTCAGTATTTTCCCGGACAAACCGCTAATACACCTGTTTCCGCAGTCAAAGGCCCGACAGGTGAAGGTCACACAGGTGAGCCCCTGTTGAGAAAGAACGTTGGCCAGTTTCGGGTTGGTGATGCCCACGGGCGGCCTGAAAGCAACAGGGGAAATGCCGAAGCGTTTCAACAATCTTTGTGTTGATTCGATTTCCCGATACAGTGTATCCGAACGGCGCAGCATCAAAAAAGGATCATGGCTGTATGAATGATTGCCGATCTCATGGCCGTGTTCAAGTATATCCGAGATGAGGTTGCCATATTCGGCGGCCCTCTCCCCGGTAACGAAGAAGGTGGCTTGTGCGGTGTGTCGTGCAAGCAGTTCCAAAAGCGGCCGGGTTGTTGCGGGATCGGGCCCGTCGTCGAATGTCAGGGACACCAGGGGTTTTCCTGTATGTCCTCGACTGACGACAGGCAAAAAGAAACCCCAGGAAGGGAAGAGCGGGGCCGCCGCGCAGAGAATAACAAAGAAAGAAAGGGGAATAACGGCCAACCTGACATGAACAAAGGACAGTGTGAACGCAAGCGCGATGGCGACATATCCGGTCACCGTCGCCGGAGAGACATATCCCGACCTTTGGCCATCATACTTCATCGGATTAATCGCTCCCACAGGGGGCCTACATGACCCCGTGCATGTAGCCTCGTGATAATTTTAAACATCTGCTGAGACCCGGAGCCGATAACCCAGTTGGTTCGACCACTGACATGGTCTTCCACAATATCCATAGCCTTCTTTCTATGCAGAGCCGGCGACCAGTAAAATACCGGTTCAAGAAGATTGCAGTGTGGTTCGATCTGTCCTTCCTCAAGGGCAAGGTCATACAGGGCAGTGTGAGGATAAATTCTTATTCCGTTAAAGACGAAGAAAACAGCTTTGTCCAGGCCGTCTGTTTTGGTTAGGGTTTCCTTCAGCGTGTCTTCATTTTCTCCCGGACCTCCCGGCATGAGATAATGGGCTACATGCAGACCTGCGGCGAGGGCCATTCTGTGTGAGGCAAAGACATCGTCAGTGTGAAAAGGTTTTCCGTATGAATCGAGTACCGGATCTGAGAGGGCTTCCGTGCCGAATTCCACATGCATCAGCCCCGCATCGGCAAGAATACAATAATAATCCGGAGGGGGAGCCGTGGGGGTAAAAAAGCCGCCCCAGGGAATGGAAACGCCCGCTTTCTTGAGCGCCGCTGCAACTGCCAGGCTGTGTTCATAACTGCCGTTAAACGTCGAATCCGTCATATAGAGATATCTGGCGCCTGCATCCTGAAGCATTCTCGCTGTATCGGCGACTTCTCCCGGCTCCGCGAAGCGGAACCGCTTACCCTCTATATGGGGATAGGTACAATAGATACACTTGAAAGGACAACCCCTTTTCGTCTGCAGGTTGAGCATGCCGCCCCTTTTCAGGTAGAAAGACGTATAGGAATGATCGGGAAAAACGCCGCGCCCGAATGACCGGGACCAGGGCTCCGTAAGCGTAACAGGACTGGTTTTAGTAACAATACCGGGGATACCGGAAACATCTTCATTCTTTTCAAGGGCTTGCAGGAGAAGTTGGAGCCGCTCCCCCTCGCCCATGATGCCAAAATCGGCATCAAGCCTGTTCATAAATTCATCGGGAAGGATGGTAAATCCACTCCCCCCCAGGACGATCAATCCCTCTGAATTTTGCCGAATGGTACCGATTAATTCCCGGATTTCCCCTATAAATGTTTTCACATTGGTCTGATCGGTATTATCGATGTTTCTGATGGACAGCCCTATAATATCGGGTTGATACTGTGAAAGAACCACGGCCAGAGCATTTCCGTCCTTAAGTTCATTCATGTCGATTATTTTTACCTGATGCGGCGGTGATATGGCATTCATCACATAATCAAGGCCGATGGGATACACCGGATAGGGTTCGGTCATGGTGTTTGTCGATACGAGCAATACTTTCACAGGAAATCCCCCATAACCTCCCGGCCGAATTGTTCGTGACCGATAAGGTTTCTGACGGTTTGAAATGATCCCAGCATTGTTCCCATAATCCCCGGCGCCAGGCTGTTCTGACCGGCAAGAAACAATCCCCCGATGGACGTGCGTTTCAAAGAAGCCGTCTTCATCAGTTGTTTTGCTGAACGGAGTATCCCGTAGGCCGAACCGTCCGGAGAGTTAACACGGTCTCTGATGGTCAGCGGAGTATAGATATCCAGTATTTTCATCCCCCTGAGAGGTCCGAATAACTGTGCAGCGCAGCCGATGAATTGTTGGGCTTTCTCTTCCTTTGCCTCCACATAATCACGGCCTCGGCGTCCCGATGTTGTTCCTTCCCACTTCCGCCATTCCTCAATGCCGCTTGTCGTCATCATGGATAAAATATTTATTCCCGGTTGTCCGCTGTTCAGCAATTGATGGAATATCCCGTGGGATAGTGTACCGTCTTCTCCCGCATAGAGCCGGTAGATGTTGTAGGGTAAAGCCTTATGTGCATCGGCATCGACGGCAACATTGACGGCAAAGATGCCTTTCGTATTTTCGAGTTGCGTGACTCTCTCGGCAAATGCAGGCCGGAGAGCGTCGCCCGGCAGCATGGCTAAGAGTGTCCGTGGATGAACGGCGGCGATGACGTCCGCCGCCTCAAGGACGCGGCCTGACCGTAAAACGACGCCTTTCACCAGTCCCGATTCGACCAGAATCCTTTCAACGCCGTCTCCCGTTATGACATTACCGCCCAGTGATTTGAGACGGGATACAAACGCATCTGCCATTTCGGAACCGCTGCAGGCCAAGCGCCAGGAGGACAGGAGATAGGATGCCAGGGTCATATAATAATAAAAAACAGGACATTCAAGCAAAGGAACCCCGATCAGGGTTGAAGGAACAGCCAGGACAGAGAGCAGGCGGGCGGAACAACCCATACGCAGGAGGTATTCCCCCATAGAACCAAAGCTCTCCGGCGAAAGAAACGTCGTCTCCGGGGACATCAGCATATCGAGCGAGGACAAGGAACGGGATATTTGCCTCAGATCGGCCATGATCGTCGTAATCCGGCTGTGATCCAGGGGAAAGGCCTGCCTCAGGTTGTCTTCGAAGGCATCGATGCCGGGAGGAAGATCGAAGGCAAACTCATCGAAAATATAACGATCTATGACACCGTTTATACCCATACGTTCGATAGGTATCAAAGGGGTGACACCGAGATAATCCCACAGCCTTCGGAGGGGCTGCCCCCTGTCAAGCGATCCCATGTAATGCACGCCCACAGGGCACTCAATGCCCGATCGGACATAGCTGCGCATCAATCCGCCCGGCAGCGCATTTCTTTCCACGACCGTGACCCGGTGATGAAGTTTCGACAGAATGATGCCGGCAGTCAAACCTCCGACGCCGGAACCGATGATCAGGACATTTCCCGCTCCCTGATTTTCCTGCATCATGGCCTTATCTCCACCGCCGTGATATAATTGCCGAATCCCATGACAAGAATCCCTCGCCCCCGCAATGGCAATGAGTCCCGGTAGCAGACATTCGGGGGTATTTCACCGGCTTGTACGAACGATACCGCCAGAACCGTCGCGACCGCCGAGGCCGAGGCATACTCACCTATGAACTGCCGATAATCGATAACGGGATGGGGGTATCCCGTCATGGACAGGAACTCATCCAGTTGCCCCTTTCCTTTTTCCTTCTGTGCGGCGGGAATCCCCGCGAGGATGGCCCCGAATTGATCTCTGATCCTTTTGTCTCCCCCCAGTTCACGAATCAGTGACGGGATGATCTGCCCGCTGTCGCCGGAATAAGCCATAAATGAAGGGTATATCTGTAATGGTGATGGTGACATCGCCGGTTTGAGATACAGGGCGCCTCCCCCGTCTGAAGGCATTCCGGCCAGCGCCACAGACGCGTCGAAGAGAGGAGACAAAGTTTCATGATATTCATCAGCACCGATCACAAGAATCGGATCATCGCCCTGATGGATGAGAAGGCTTGCACTGATCAGTGCCTGCTCGAAGGCACAATCGCTGCCCGTGGTGGTTATGTTCGGTCCTGTGGCATTGAAATGGATGGCGACATGACCCGCGGAGGCGTTGTGGACGGATCCGATGAAATCTGTCGGGCTGGTAAATCGCTCATCCGACTCGAAGAGTTTTGTCAGAAAGTCATAGGTCTCAGAAAGACCGCCCCAGCCGGTTCCGAGAAAAACAGATGCCGGGGGGCCTGCTGTTGTATCTTTGCAGGCTGAAATGGCCAGCGACATGACCATTCGGGGAAGACGTTTCAGGCGGCGGACGTATTTCTCGGAGAGATGACTCATTATATCGGAAGAAGGGGCAACTCCTTTTATTTCCGAGCTATTACCCATGCGTTCAATAGTCCGTTTTGCATCACCGGCCCCGGTGACACAGGCGCTTCCCAAAACGGTAAACGACACAGGCCAAACGTCACGAATCGACGTCTGGGCGTCTTTTCTCCGTTTCGGATGGCCTACGGCGACGACGGCATTGTTACCGCCGAAACCGAACGAATTGGCAAGGGCCACGTTTACATCCACCTCCATTGGTTCACTGACAGGGGTCAGGTTCAATGCGGGATCGGGATCATGAAAGCCGGTATTGGCGGGTATGATGCCGTTCAATATGCTTAAAACAGACACAACGGCGCCCATCGCCCCGGCTGCCGCAAGGGAATGACCCACGGAGCCCTTCATGGAAGACACGGGCGGGATAGGCCGATCACCGAACAGGGCGTGTATGGCCCTTGCTTCGGCAAGATCGTTATCGACGGTTCCCGTACCATGGAGATGGATATAATCGATATCCGAAGGTGAAATGCAGGCGTCTGCAAGCGCGCTGTTCATGGCTCGCAAGGCGCCTTCGCCTTCGGGATGGGGTGTAGCGGGATGATAGGCGTCGCAGGATAAACCGACCCCGATCAGCTCGGCAATAGCATTATCAGGCGGGGCTGTGGCGGCAGTCAAGAGCAGCATGGCCGCCCCTTCACCTACAGACATTCCGCGTCTGTTTCTGTCGAAAGGATGTGCGCCCGTTTCATCAACCAGTTGAAGGGCGTGAAAACCGTAATAGGTCAATCGGCAGAGGGCATCGGCGCCGCCTGCCAGGACATGCTTCGCCTTGCCGCTTCGAAGCATTTCAAGGGCGATTTTCAGGGCCACGGCGCCCGAAGAGCATGCCGTCGATACCGTCATAACCGGTCCCCGGCACCCCACATGACGGGCGATATACTCCGCAACGGAACCGGTTGAGTGGTAACCGTACTGTTTTGGATCGACATCGCCTCTCTTTAGGAGTTCCTCCGTGACGGGCATCCCTCCCGTTGTCACGCCGATAACAATGGCATCCGGCGCCCTGTTTGCGTTTTTCATCGTCTCTTCGGCGGCAATAAGGGCAAGTGCATGGGTTCGTGGTACATTCTCTGCGAATGAAAGAGAATCGATCTCACCGACAGGCAAAGGCGGCAGTTGACCCGTCGGGAAAAGGCTAAGCGGTTTGATTCCCCGTGCGGCTTTTCTGATGGCGTCGATCGTATCGCATATACCCTGACCGACAGGGCTTATGATACCCATCGATGTAATAAAAATACGTGTGCCATTCAATTATTTTTCTCCGACCGGTAATGGTGGACATAATCCGCCAAGGCCGCAAGCGTTGCAAAGACCTTAACGCCGATATCTCTGCTGTCAATTTTTACGCCATAATCTTTTTCAAGCATCATGACCAGTTCCAGGACATCGATGGAATCAAGCCCAAGATCGCCTCCGACGAGCTGGGCATTCTCGTCGATATCTGCCGGAGAAACGTCAATGAGGTTCAGTGTCTCGATGATTTTTACTTTCAGTTCATTTATCAATTCATTCATTTCATTTCCTTATGGCTTGATTATGGAAAACCGAGGGCAGGCCAGTTGATGACGTAACTGATCAGAATGAGATATAAACCGGTTATAACCCATGCCGTCGGCTGTTTCGTATATACACGAAGATAACATCCAACCGCAATGGTTTTTCTGGAAATATCCTGACGGGTAAGAAAATAATTGATTGGTCATTCCTACGGAAGGGAAAAAGGGGACAGGAGACGGGATTGAAGAAGTGAAAGTATTTCATTCCGGTTCTTTAGATTTCCGCATGCAAGCTCACCAACTATAAAAGGATGGCATACCACCTCCCCGTTATTGAGCAGATTCGCAAGCTCGGTGTTCCCCTCTCGAAAATGGGAGACCCACACGTATGTATCGACAATGACCATTTTTAAACTGTGACCTTCCTTCGCGGTATCGCTTTCAACCCTTTCTCCGTGCCGCCCAATTTTGCGAGTCTTTTAGCGCTTTCTCTGGCGATCAATGCCTCCAAACCGAGCTTGACCAACATGGTTTTCTCCTTAATTCCCGTTAGCTTGGACGCTTTATCAACCAAGTGGTCTTCGATGTTTAATGTTGTTCTCATATTTTCACCCCCTGGGAGAGAGTTCATATGCCCATGTATGCATAAGCCATGCATACATGTCAATGGGAAGTGTCCCTATTTTCTACCCTGAACCCTCTCATAATAATCCCCCCTGTTATGCTCGTTCCTTGGCCTTTCGACAGGCCGTCATTTTATCTCTTTTCCCCACGGCATAAACAGTGAGGGTGTTTGTTTCATCGTCAACGGCATAGACCAGACGCAGCCCCACGGCACGGAGCTTAATCTTGTACGTATTTACCAACTCACTGACCTTGTCCACCTCAACCTTCGGATTTTCAAGACGTTTAGAAAGTTTCTTTTTGAATTGTTCCCTTATCGGCCTGTCCAGCTTACCCCATTCCTTGAGAGCGGATTCCTTGAATTCAAGGTTATAACTCATTGAGAGGCACCCGGATGGTCTTTTCCTTTTTCCGCTCCTTGACAATCCTTGCGATTTCCAGATCGTCCAGTTTTTCCAGCATTGCCTCAAACGTATCCGCCGGAACAATATATGCGGAAGGCCTGTTGTGATTCAGTATAGCCACAGGCGCCCCCTCAGCCTCCCTGATAATTGCCGAAGGGTTTTTTTTCAGGTCCGTGATACTGACAGACGATTTTGCCAGGAGATAATCCATGTATGTGCCTCCAATATAAAACCATTATTTGATGCTCAATATAGGTTATTTTAAACGAGGCGTCAAAAAAATTCCTTTAGCACGTGCCGCCTCCGTCCCGGAGAGCCGGCATCTGCATTTCCCGATCTACTCCCCAATATCCTCGAAATTCCCGTGCCAGACGTTGAACTCCTCGCCCACCCTCCAGCTCTGTACGTCGGGGCGAGCATCAAGCCATGCCGTAATTTTCTTCAGCCTTGCGTCAGGATCGCCCGAACGACGGCCAAGCTCAACAACCACGTCAAGCCTGTCATTACTGCCGCCGCCTCCACAGTAGCATCCGGCCGCTTCAACGGCTTGTACGATAAAGTCCTCAAAAAACTCGTCGAATTCGTCCTTTCGATTTCGGGTAACGATGAGTTGCCGCCCCCATTCAGTGAACTCGCCATAATGTTTCTTCTTGCGGAGTCGCTTATTCATCTCTTCATCTTTCGGATCGAAGATCTTCAGCGGCACGGATTTATCCGCGTCCGGCTGAAAGAGCCTTATTATGCTTTGTATTTGTTGTCCGGAAGTTCTAACAAGCGGACATCTTCAAGATCGGTGGTTCTACCTGCTGCTTTTTTTGATGCCACTAAATCCTCCAGGCAAACAATATAAAACTCCTGTCCCTGATAATTTATTATTTGCTTACGCTTCCATGCATCCTCGAAAATTAACCCTGGGGTCTTTATTTGTACGTCGATACGCACTCGATCTTTGAAGATGGTTATTTCGTTCGAAAGGATTTCGTCTTTATTCGTTAGTGAGGCTGTACCCAGACCGGCATCCAAAAGGGCGTCTAGTAAACGGCGGGCATTTTCTTCGCTGGCTTCAATGAGGATATCTAAATCAAATGTGGCTCTTGGGACTCCGTATAAAACGGCTGCGATACCTCCTATCACGAGGTATTTCACATCAAATTTTTGAAAGGACTCGAATACGTCTATTAAACGGTTGATCATCTTTCTTTTCCAAAATATCAGGATTCAATGCCAAGGCTAAATCTGTAAAACAGCACAGCAATTCCATCCTTTCCTCTATGGATAATGATCGGAACCATTCGACCTTGGCTTCAATAGATTCATCATCGCGATTGTGAGATATTTTTGTATTCATATTGATTATTTACTATAGATTAATCTATTTTTCAATGCATAACAATTGAAGTCAGTTGCGCGGGTCAGTTCGTCGCCTGGTCGGTGACTACTCATCCTCGGGGAAGGCATTATAATAGTCGTCGCAGAGCATGTCGTGATAGCCCCACCCAATTTTTGAAGATGAAGTCATGATTGCTTCCAGCCTGCCTTTGAATTCGCCCTGTTGCTCTTCCGTAAGGCTGAGGACTTTGTCTATAGCCCGTCGGTACATTCGGTTCAGGGCGTCATAAAAGACCTCATTTATGTCGCCAAAATCCACTGTGAACTTGTTTCCGCACTCTACAAAGAAGGTCATCAATTCCGCTTCGCCGAGGGGGTCTCCCACAGCCTTCGAATAGCTACTGATAGCTTTCTTAGCTTTGGAGACTTCAATTGGTTTGTTGGTGTAAACGTCCGGGTACATGCAGGTACTTATCGTCTTCTTGTATGGGGTGAGCGTGTCGCCGCCAACAGCGAACCGGGCATGCAGAAATGCCTGGTTTTCCTTGGATAAGAAATAAAGGTCCGAGACCAGTTTGATTAATTGCTTCTCTCCCAGGCTGGCCACTGCTGCCTTCACATCTGACCAAGCCTGACTATTGGATTTTTGCTTTGCTCCCAAAATCATTCTCCTTTATTCTTCACCCAACGGGGAGCCGAGGCGCACGGCTGTCCGCGACGCCTCCAGCCGATTGTACGGAATTCAGGGGACATAATACACAATATCTACATGTCAATGGGAATAGGTATTATGTCCGCGGTACCCCACGGAACCCCGCCCGGTGCGGACCCGCATGCCGGGTGGTGTGGGGACTGGGGGAGAAAATCTTCCGGTTACCCGCTTATATTTTCCCTTTGTATTCCTTGAATCCCGCCAGCAATTGCCGGAATGAAGTTGGCTTGTATTTTTCAAAACTTTCTTCGTCCACGTAAACGAAGTCGTACTCCACGTCTGTCTGCACCCGGTTGATGTCTTCGCACCATTGCCGCAGCCGCGCCATCTTCAGCGGCACATCCAAATCTTCCCGCCCTTTGGTTTCGACAATGGTAATCCGCTTATCGGACAGCTTGACCATAAAATCCGGGTAGTAGTTGGAAATGTCGCCGTCCGTGTTCACATAGTCAAGCTTGAAATGCACGGCCATTATTTGTCCTTTCTTTCAGCTTCGGGTCGATCAGCTCCGCTCCGGTTTCCGCTTCGTTCATGGGTTGTAATCTCCAATTTTCCAAACACCTTTTTCACGGAAAGCCGGAATCGTCTGTCGGTGGGCGGCGTTAAGCAAGGTGTTGATTGATTTCTGGCTTTTTTTCGCGCAATCGGTAAGCGTGGTTATCTTTTCGCTGCGTAGATAGGTAATTCTTTTGTGCAGCGATTCCATGAGAGCGAGAGTAACCATCTTCTCCATTGGTTTGGCATTGTTTGCAGCGCGATATTCATTGAACGAGGCATAATAAAGCCGCTTCTCTTTATCCCGGATGATGATGTCGGGGAAACCCAGGCGCCTGAGCTGGAAATTGATAATTACGCGACCTATTCTGCCGTTGCCGTCGCAAAACGGATGGATCGTTTCGAAATCAAGATGGAATTTGGCGATCTTATCGGTAAAGTAATTGGTGTGGTCGGCGGCATATTCCCGCAGAATTGTTTCCATCATGGGTACCACCTGTTCCGGCGCCGGTGCAATATGGGTTCCCACACGAACATATTCGCCCGTGGTGCGGAAACGCCCGGCAATCTCATCGTTGATATTGCCGATCAGCATTCTGTGCAGAAGCTGAATCATCTCCGAGGAAAGCTCCGCTGTCTGCTCTTTGCTTCGGGTATATTCCATCACCCGGGCGAGGTTTTTTGCTTCAAAAACTTCCCGCACCGATACCCGACGGGAAACTTCCATCTCCAGCAGAATGCGCTCCGTCTCCTTGAGCGTCAGCGTTGAATTCTCGATGGCGTTGGAATTGAAAACGCTTTCTGGAAGCTCGGCTTCATCAATAATTGTCAGTAAAGATTCTTTGCCCTGGGCAAGCCGGTCGTATTCGGCCTTAAGGTCTTTGAGAACGTTTTTTGCGGGATTCGTTGTTGCCATAGATAAACCATACATGATTAACGGGTATTTGTCAATATATCGTTAATTTACAACTAAACAGGCGGCAATTAACGTATTTTATGAGACCGTTTCCTTTATTTGTCATCGCTTTTCTTCTTTGCAGGCGTCTCAGCCTTGCCGAGTCGCTTGCGCTGTTTGGTCTCGATCATTTTGTTGACGTCAACGAAATGATCCTCAGTACAATGCCCGCCGCTTGCGGCGAATGAAATATAACTTCCGGAGATACCCCGCTGCTTGCGGCGGGGTCGTTCATTGCCTCTACCTTAATTTCAGTACCCCAGCCTTTTTGCATTATTAAGAGCCTTGTCTTTCCATTCCCCTGAATAGTCAGACCTCACAAATGTATCATATGCCATCCTGTAATACCTCCCTGCCATGTCACGTTGACCCTGTTTTTCGTATAGCACAGCCATGTTCATCATGAGACCGGCATAATCGGCGGTATTCTGTAACCCCAGCCCGTCGCTTATGGTTTGGGTGTTCAGGTAGTATTCCAGCGCACGGTCACGTTGACCCTGTTTTTCGTATAGCGTAGCCATGTTATTCATGAGACCGGCATAACCGGCAGTATTCTGTAACCCCAACCTGTCCCTTATGGTTTGAGAATTTAGGTAGTAGTCCAACGCACGGTCAAGCTGGCCCTTGCTCTTGTGAACATTGCCGATGCTCATCATAAGACTGGCATAACCGGCAGTATTCTGTAACCCGAGCCTGTCCTCAAGGGATTTGTCTTTCAGGTAGTATTCCAGCGCACGGTCAAGCTGGCCCTTGCTCTTGTAAACAATGCCGATGTTATTCATGAGACCGGCATAATCGGCGATATTCTTCAGTCCCAGCCTGTCATAAATGGATTGGGAGTTTAGGTAGTATTCCAACGCACGATCAAGTTGACTCTTATCCTGGTAAACAGTGCCGATGTTATTCATGAGCAAGGCATAATTGGCGATATTCTTCAATCCCAGCCTGTCATAAATGGATTGGGAGTTTAGGTAGTATTCCAGTGCACGGTCAAGTTGGCTCTTGTCCTTGTAAACATTGCCGATATTCATCATGAGACCGGCATAATCGGCGGTATTCTGTAACCCCAGCCCGTCCCTTATGGTTTGGGAGTTCAGGTAGTATTCCAGCGCATGGTCAAGATGGCCCTTCTTCCAGTATACAATGCCGATGTTCATCATGAGCAAGGCATAACCTGAAGATTTGGTTTCATTGCGGCCCTTAAAGATTCTCCCGGCCCTCTCAAGATATCCGAGGGCTTCACTGAAGAGGTTTAGTGTACTCCCCGCAGTAAAACCTGCTTCCATCAATGCATCGGTGTAGTTAGGGTCAATATCGAGAGCCTTCTTGAAATTGGTAAGCGCCTCTTTAGGGTTGGTATCCTGAACCTCTAAGCCTTTTGCATACCACTCATAGGCGGTTAATTTGGGTTTGGGTTTCTCCTCTATCTTCATCCTGTCTTGTTCGGTAAGTTTTACAGGTCTAATGTCGGCTATGGTGATTTTCTCTGTCTCACCCATCAAGGTAAATACCACCTTATCCTGTACGTCAAAGATAGCATTTAGGGTGCCGTCTATCTTGGTGGAGCTTTCTACCTTGCCTGTCTCTACATTTACAAGTCTCGCATGTACCCTTATGCGGCTACCTGATACGAGATAGCTTCCCGTGAAGATAACATTGGCACCCGTGAGCTTGCCGAGTTTCATCATCCTGTCTTCTTCTACAAGACCGGAGAAGATGAACTTCATCTCTTCAAGGATCTTCTTCCTGTCTTGATTGGAGACAACACTGATATTTTGAATACGCGTGAGGTCAGTTATGACGGTATCTGTCATACCTGCTGATATCCAGGAGTATTCCTTATCCCCTGTATTCTCAAAGGGGTGTACCAGTATGTTCATCTGTTTCGCAGTGCATGGGGTGGTGAATAAAAAGAAAAAGAGGATAAAGGTAAATGTTATTAAGAAAAACGTCTTTTTCATCGTACCCCCTTGTTTTTAAAATATAACCCTATCCTTACCTAAAAAGCAGGGCAATTCAAGGGAAATTACCCGACAGCATAATCTGGAGCATAATCTGGGGGAATAATACACATTATTTCAAAACGATGGTAAAAGTTAAAATTAATCTGCATAATTAATCTATATTATGTCCCCGGAATTTTCCCTATTGAGTTGCACGATTTGTTAAACAGCTTTTTTTATTTCCCGTTTTCGTATTATTCAGGATTAAGTAAATCAGTTGCCGTTAATTGGTACACTGCATGTACACGCTCTGCCCATATGGGTATTCGGACACTGGTACTAACATCGGCTCGCTTAATGACCAGACAGCGAACCCGTTTTCTTCGTTCACGGCGATAGAATTCACAGCCGGCACTAAGCCGCCATAATGAACTGCGACAAGAAAATTATTTCGGTGCCCACTGACTTGATAACGATCTGGCTTCTGATCGCCATTCTGAACTGTTAGAGTCTCGCCTTCAAGCCACAGCCTCAGTTTGTCTGTGCCCTTTTTAACATAAATGCTCAGTTTACTATGTTTGAAGTCTTCCATCTCGCGATCTTCCTTGAACAAGGCCGCCGAGGCTATGGCGAAGCATTTCACCGGCTTGCTCCAGTTCAGCGCCCGTTTCGTTGGCAACACAAACCGCGCGGTCGGTTCGTCTTTTTTGTCTTGCCCAAATGCGAAACCAGTTCCGACACTAAGAACAAGTATGATACTTAAAACTATCCGCTTCATGGGCGTTCTCCTTTTTATTCTATTTTTATTTTTCACGGTTTAACGTCTCAAATCATCCGGCGCTGTAAGCGATCGGCTGGATTTGCTTGTTAGACTGTCAACTCTTCAGCCCATAGATATCTTTGGGATTTCCTTCAAGATATCCGCGAATCAATTCTTGTGCTTCATTCAGGGATTGCTGAACTTCTTCTAATCTATCAGAATATGCTTGAAACGGATCGCTAATGATCTTGTCTTTTATTGCAGTAAGGAAGTCATGCTCAAAAGAATCCAATACTTTGTCTGCTAAATGAAGGCGCTCATAGACATTATGAACACAGTTACGCTGAGTGGGGCACAAGTGTTCGTACACCTCGCCAAAGAACTCCCTATAGGCAGTCGTAATTGCTGGGATTGACTGTGTGGGCAAATACTTATTCTGCTTCAGACGGTCGATCGCCTGCCTAGTGATGTCTTTCTTTTGGTCTATCTGGTAAAGCAGTGACTTAAGTTCAGTATCTATCACCGCTTTGAGTCGATGAATGCGCCACCGATAACGGATGTATCGTGCACCTTCCCCCAACGCGAAACCTATCACAACACCGACAAGTCCCCAAAAGGACGACGAAGTAAGTAGTCGATCCATCAATTATTTACCTCAGTCTAACAAGTTATTCTATAGTTTCCAGATAACTCCACAACTTATGGGATTCCTTCAGAGCGCTACAATGACAATCTGTTTTTTATTGACTTTATAACCTATGATCTCCTGACACCCCAGAGCCTATTTAATCATTGGAAATGATACATAATCTTTTGACAATTATTTCACAACTATTTATATCTTTCCGTATATCATGACATTGTTAAGGTTATTTAGGATTCGGAGGATATTTCATGCCGGCGATCCATTCCGCTCTTACGTGTTGCTATCTTTATAGTGGAAAGTCAAAAAAAAGCCCTGAGTTTAGTACATCATTTCATAAATGCACATACACTACTGTCATTTCGAGCAAAGCGAGAAATCTTAATGGGTATGCGATCTTAAAAGATATCTCCCCCTGGTCGATATGACACCGTATTTTTGAAATAATGCCCCTAGTCGGTAGTTACCTCTTCTACAAGCCCTGCTTTCTGCCCTGAGTCCTTGTGTCCGAAGTCGTAGTAGTGCCAGTATTGGACCAACACCGACATGGCTCGCGAGATGAGGCGTGGATTGATCTTCCACGCTGCTTTCAGAATATTCCAGAACATGGCCCGTACGGATGGAGGCGCCCGGAAAAGAAAATGCCGCAGGATTCTTAGTATGCGGAAGAATCTGTAAAAATCTTTCTTCTTTGTGGAATAGAGATCGGAGAAATAGCGCACATTTTCAAGCCATTGAATCATGCGCCGTTCAAAATGCTCGGGTTCATATAATTTTTTCAATAAATTCTTATGTCCCAGATAGAGTTCCTGCAGGGTCATTTGTTTTGGAGTGAAATTGGTAGTAAGGTGCCAGAATCCCCTGAAGTCTTCAATGAGACGGCCTTCCTTCTTCATCCTTTCGTACAGCGCAGTGTTTTTCGGTGCGTTGAGAACACTGATCGAGGCGATAGGGCTTGCCGTTTTTTCAAGGAACTCCTCGATTTCTCCAAATACGGCAGGGGTGTCATGATCGAATCCGACGATCATTCCGAGAAAAGGGACAATCCCATACCGTGAAATGCGGGGGATCACCTCGTAGGGATTATAGAGGGACATCTGTCCCTTATTGACTTCCTCAAGGCATTCCTTGCTGATCGTTTCGAGCCCGAGGAAAAGGACACTGAATCGCGCATCGGCGAGGAGCTTCAGGAGATCGTCTTCTGCACCGATCATCACGGTTGCCTGCGTGCTGAAGGAAAGGGGCCGATCAAGGGTTCTATTCCATGTGATAATTTCCTGTAAGAGGTCAGTGGTGAATTTTTTGTTAACAAGAAAATTGTCGTCGGAGAAAAATATGGTTTCAGCGCCGTATGCATGGGCATTTTTCACCTCGTACATAATTTGATCAATGGACTTGCTCCGGTACTTTCTTCCCATAATCCGTATAACGTCGCAGAAGTCGCAGTTATTTGGGCATCCGCGGCTCGTCTGCACCGAGAAATAGAGGTAGTCCTTTGCCGACAGGTACGATAGATCAGGCGCAGGGCTGTCTTTCATGTCAATAAATGCATCCTGTTTATAGACAGGATTGGCCGTGCCTGCCGTCCAGTCCCGCAAAAATTGAGGCCAGGTATATTCCGCCTCGCCGATAAAGAGAATATCCGCAATATCGGTTACTTTGCCGGGGTCAAGAGTAGCATACGTGCCGCCTACGACAACAGGTATGCCGCGCTCTCTGAATCGCGCGCTTATCGCTTGCATTCGCTCAAATTGAAGTGTGTAGCCGGTAATCCCAACGAGATCACATGATATGTTCCAATCGACAGGTGCAATATTTTCATCGCAGAAAATGTATTCGACAGGCACGTCATCAGGGGTCAGAGCAATTAAGGTGAGCAGGGCGGTATTGGGCATAAGTGTTTTATGCTTTCCCACAATGTCAAGGGCGCCCCGCATTGCCCAAAAATGTTCCGGAGTTTTGGGATTGATGAAGTATATTTTTCTTTTTTTCACGGTGCGATCATTGCTCATCAAGTCTCTGTCCTATAAAAGGTTCAAAATGGTACCATTCAAAGGGATGTTGACGAACCATTTCCAGAAGGCGGTCGGCATAGAGCTGCGCTGCCCTTCCAATAGCTTCCTGTCTGTCGTTACGGTCTTGTGCATGGACATATTGAGGCGGCAGGATTTGAAAGTGGTATTTCTGTTTCCCCGTTCGAAACGCGAAAAAAAGGTAAAGGGGCGTTCCGGAAAGCAGGGCAAATATGAAGGGAGTTTCCGGCAGGAATGCCTCATGCCCAAGGAATCGAACCGGCAGGGAACGCTGGTCTTTGCGCCATATGCGGTCGCCCGTCAGAGAAACCAATCCGCCTGCCTTCAGAAAGTTGATGCCTTCGATGATATCGGCAGGCGACACGGTATCCTCTTCCGCAACGATAATCTTAATGCCGCTCTGGACAAGGCTCTCCTTCTGCGTACGCTCAATCTGGTCCTTGTGTTTTTGACCCAGGTAAAGAAGCAGTTTCATCCCCTGATTGTTCCGGCCCCGAACTTTAAGCATATGAGCTGCAATTTCCCAGTTTCCCACATGGGACATAAGAATAATGCCGCCCGCCTTTCTATTTACGGCATCCTCAAGGAGTTCCCACCCCTCATGGGTGATGGCAACAGTATGTTCATCGAAGATGAGAAACCGGTCCATATAGACATTGACGAAATTGTGATATTGCCTCCATGCGCACCAGAGGTGATGCAACAGCCCCCTTGACGGAAAGAGCGCCCTGTAAAATCGAAGACTTATTGCCACCCTTCCCGGAAAAAGGAAAAAATATCCGGAGGCAATAAACCAGGCCATGAACCGAAACACCCACAGACCCATTCGATTTGAAAGGGTGATTAAAATCTGGTAGAAAGCATCCTTCATCCTGTCCTCATTTGATCATGCCTATGCAACCATGTCCTGAAAGCTCACCCTGGCGATAAACCACCACTCTTCCTTACCTGGTGCGCTTATTTCCGTGTGCGTAATGCTGAACCCCGCTTTGACTATGCTTGCCAGAATATCTTCCCTTGTACGGAAGTGCGGCGTCCCCTTTCGAACCTTGATCCGCGTCTCCTCGATCCATCGTGTCCAGGGAATTCGCTTATCAGAAGGCACCGTCGCCCTGATGATCAAAGAGCCTTCCGGGCGGAGCTTACTGCGGAGACGCTGCAGAGTCAGCATGAGTTCATCATCGTTGATCAGATGGATCATATCGAGGAGAAGCGCCGTATCGGCATCTCCCGTAAAATTCGGTATATCCGGGGCCTTCCCGATCTCAACGGCGCCTCTTGATCCAATCGCCCGCGACGCAAACCGGACACGCTTGCTATCCGGTTCGATCCCATAGACCCGCGCGTGAGGAAACAATTCGAGGAGCCAGACAGCCGGCACACCGTAACCGGTTCCTATATCTATGATAGTCTCCGGTTCTTTGACAAAATTGGCAATCTTCGGAAACATGGGATCAAGGATGATCTTGAAGCGGGCAAAGAGCCGCGGATAACTCTCCATATGCCGGTACCGCCCGATGGCGCGCTGAAAGTGCCTTTTCGAACCGGGCACGAACACCTCATCTATTGAAGGCACGGGGGCAAATATCCGTTTCAGGAGGGGCGGTGTAATCGTCACGGCGCCCAGAAAAGAATAGCCAATACCCAGGGCCAGGCCCAGTCCCGCACTTTTCAGCATGGCGTTGTCGGACAGGGCAAGGACGCCGAACCCCAGAAACGTCGTGGCAAATGAAAGGAAAACGGACAGGCGGATCAGTCCCAGGGATGGATTATATTCGTCGAGATAACGCTGATAGGAACGCACCAGATAGAGAGCGTAGTCCGTTCCCATCCCGATGACCACGACGGTTACCATAAGGGTCGGTATCGTAAGGGGCTGCTCCATAAGCTTCAATGTGCCGAGGGTGCAGACCAGGGCAAACAGTGTCGGCGCCATTCCGATCAAGGTCAACTTCCAGTCGAAAAAATACAAAAACGCGGTCAAAATCGTGATGATGCCCACGATAACCGCCATTTTGATGAAGGCGGACAGGAGGGTTGATTCAAGCCGATTGCCGAAAAGAGTCGGGTCAAACACCTTCGCCAGACCCGTTGCCGTGAAGCGCCGGTAAAAATCCTCTCCCTCATACGACGGTCCGGGCGTCAGGGTTGCAACATGTATCCAGGAAGACCGATCCTGATTCACCGAAATGCCGAGAAGTCCCGAAAACCTCTCCGGCATGTCCGTGCCTTGCATGTCCCGTTTATCCAGAGTCCTGTAAAACGGATCAAAAGCAGCCGGTGAAAAACCCAGTGGCCGCGACGCTTCTCCCATAGCCTTTCGGAGACCGGCAATCCGATCCCGATTCCAGAAGCCCTGCCATGCCGCTAAATTTCTTCTCGCCATTTCCTCGCCCGGAAATATCATGGAAGGAACGAATGCCTGGGAAAGCCTGTCTGACGTTACTTCCTGAGAGAGCATTTCGGCCAGACGGTCGCATTTTCTTTGCAGATCGTGCTGATCGCTTCCCTCCACCATGACATACACCTTGCTCATGATATCGCCCCATACATCCCGGACGATTTTCTCGGCGCTGAGTGTCTCCCGGCTGACCGCGTTCATGGAATTAAGATCGATATGAAATTCGGGCTTTGCGAAAAACAACATAAAAATCCCGAACGCCAATGCGGCATACATCTTCCATGTATGATCGGAAGAAGCGATTCTGTTGATGAAACGCTGCAGAGGAACAGTGGGGGTGCGTTTTGCGGGAGGCACCACGGGGAATATCAACGGGAAGAAGGTATGAACAAAAATGAACGTGAATATGACTCCCAGAGCGGCAAACTGGCCGATCTGCATCAGGGCGGGAAACCCGCTCACGGACAAAAACGCAAAGCTGACAGCCGTTGTCAGCATGGCAAGCAGACCTAAATTCCAGACCTCTTTCGTGGTTTCCATTCCTCGTGTTTCGTACGGACGGTCGAGAAAAAGAAGATAGGTGATGCCGTAATCAACGGTAAAGGAAATAATCGCCCCGCCAAAACCGATGGACATCATGGAAATGGAAGGGTGAAAAAGGGAATACACAAAAAGCGCCATCATGGTTCCGGCAAAGGCCGGCAGAAGGGATAAGAGACCGATCAGCGGTCTGGGAAAACCGACGAAAAGCAAGAGCGCGATGCCGACGGTTGAAAAAATGACCGCCCTTTTAACATTCCGCTTGGCGCTGAGCTCGTTATCGAGGGCCGCGCGGTATGCGCCAACAGGGGTCAGGGTAAATGGATTCTGCGGTCCATATTTTCCGTGCAGTTCTTCAGAGATATCTCCCAGCAGCGACGTGGCGCGCCTTGAAAATTGAGTATCCATGCCGGAGCTCAGAGGCGAGGCAATGATCAGAATGTGTTTCCCGTCCGATGAAACGAGATGACCGTTATGGATCCGGGCGCCTTTTACGGGTGAAAGGTGCGACAAACGCGACAGGACAAGACTTCGCAATGCAAGGGGGTCATCGGAGAGAAACGCCGTCTGGCCGATTCCTTGAAGGTTATGCAGGGAAGAAAAGTGGTCCGTCATGGTCTGTCGAACCTTTTCAGGCGCCAGGAGAGGTTTGATGTTTTCTTCGAGTTCCCTCTCATCGAAGAGGATGGGGAGATGATCGACAATATACTGCATCAGCTCCGGTATCCGCTGACCGATGTGACGGAATCCTACTTCCTTGAAGAGGCCGCTGTCGCGCATCCTCGCTTCAACCAGGTTTGCCCCTTCAACGAGAAGGTCCATATCCCCGCCGGGATGTTCCACATCGACGACCACCCGGTCATGAATCGGATGATGCATGATGACGTAACGGGCATCGGCCAAGACGGGATCGTTCTGGGGGAGGGATGTCAGGATATCGGTATCGAATTGAAGGCGGTATATGCCGAGCGTAAAAAGCCCAATGACAACTAAAATCACGATGATCACAATGGACCATCTCAGGAAGTATTTGCGCATGTTCGTCCCATCCCTCCCACCAGGGGAGGGAAGCTTAAGGAGTTTAAAACAATGACATTGAATGCTATTTTCCCCGCGTAAAGGGCAATACACATAATCTCGTGAAAATCAAACGGCTGAATGTACCCGTATTCCTGCAAAAATCGACAAAGCCGCGATAGTGGGACACCCTCTCATCATCTGGTTCATATATCACCCGAACGGGCGTCTCCCGAACGGGTATTCCCTGCCATTTCGCCTTCACCAGAATTTCAACCTCAAACTGGAAACGCCGCGCCCTCACATTGAGACGCATGGCTTCCGGCAGAGGATACAGCCTGAATCCGCTTTGCGTGTCCCCGATGTTCGGACCTCCGGATGCCCGCACCCAGAAGTTTGAAAAAACCCTGCCGAAACGGCTCGTCCACGGCACATGCCGATGATCCATTCCCTCCCGCATTCCGACGATGATGGGTCTCTCGCCAGGGGGGACGTCCCTGATCAGATCCCAGGCATTTTCGGGATGATGCTGTCCGTCGGCATCCATGGTGACGACCCAGTCTGCTTCCGGGAGAGCTGCTGCAAAACCGGTCAGAATGGCAGCCCCTTTGCCTTTATTGATGCCGTGACGGATTATGGTGATGGACGATATATCCTTTATCCGGTCATAGGTGGAATCCGTTGATCCGTCGTCGACAACAAACAGGGGCAGATGAAGCTTCAGGGCTTCCCTGACCACCTGTGCAACCTTTCCCTCATGATTGTATACGGGAATCACGACAGCAACACGGTCTTTATCCATTGAGATATTAATTTCTTTCCCTGAATATTCTGACCGCTTCGGGAATCGTGTCCGGCTGTTCCATAAGCGTGATCAGTTCATAAAATTTTGTATCCTCATGCAAAAGTTCCAGCGGGAGATCCACATGGAAAGTATCATGCAAAATAATCTGTAAATTGACAGCAGCCATGGAATCCCAGTCGGGAATTTCGCTCAGTTTTGTCTCCGGGGTAATCACTATATCGCCGATTTCGAAAAAATTATCCACAAGAACGGCTTTCATTTTCTGCCAAACGTCATTCATTCCGTACTCCTCATTTCATATGCGTATCAGATTCGCTCCCCAGGAAAGCCCGCCACCGAAGGCAACCGTAACAACGAGATCTCCTTTTTCAATGACGTCCATGGAAATCGCCTCATCGAGCGCAATCAGAACGGAAGCGCCCGCTGTATTGCCGTAGGAGGAGAGGTTCATAAAGAACCGATCTGTGGACACACCGAGTATATTTGCGATTGTGTGAATGATATTCACATTCGCCTGATGACAGATGAAACACTTGATATCGCTGATGGATACGTCCGCCTCCTTCAGAAGCTGAAGAATGATTTCAGAACCTTTATCCACGGCAAAGTTGAATACATCGATGCCTTTCATTGTGAAGAACGCCAGCCTGTCATTTGTCATTTTTGCATAGGGCAGCATCGTCCCTCCCGCGGGAACGCTGATGGTATCGCTGCCGCTCCCGTCCGTCCTCAAACAGGAATGCAGAACCCCTTCGGTAGAGTCGTTTCCGGCTTGAAACAGAACAGCCCCGGAACCGTCTCCGAAAAAAGGATACGAAGAAAAATCCTTTCGGTTCATGATCTTGGAATAGACCTCCGAAGCGATCAAAAGAATATTTTCACAAAATCCCGATTTAATGAGGGCGTCCGCAATGGCTATACCGAAAGTGCTCCCTGAACAGACCGAATTGATATCGAAGGCAAAGGCATTTTTCGCGCCGATGATATGCTGCACCCGTGTTGCCGTAGCGGGTTGCATACGATCCGGAGAGGAGGTGGCAAGCAGAATCCCTTCAACCTTTTCCGGGGAATAGTTGATAGCATCAAGACACTTCATTGCCGCACGCACCGCCAGATCCGACGTGCATTCGGTATCGGAGGCCATCCTTCGGTAAAATACGCCGGTCTTCTCGCCGATCAGACGAATCGCATCCCGTGGAAATTGTGTCAGATTTTCATTGCTGACGACTGTTTCCGGCAAGTAGCTGCCCGTCGAAACAATAACCGAATTTCGCATTTTAATAACCTACCTACCTCACATTATAATCAAAACCCCAGGGCATTCCTGATTTCATCCGGGATGGTGAACAGGATTTCCATCTCCGGAGCTTTCACGGCAACCTGTTCCGTCCTGCCGCGGGTACATATTCTTCCGTCGACCTTCAGTTTGATTTCGAAGTCCACGACGATTTTCGACCTTCCCTCTACCACAGTGGCCTTACAGATAAACTCATCCCCGTTCCTCAGGGGATAGATATGTTTTGTGGATGTTTTGATGATGGGAAAAAGATACTGTGTCCTCGTATAAAACTCATAGAGGTCAATGCCCAATTGGGCAAAAAGGGCCACCCTGGCATCCTCAAAGTACAGGAAATAATTACCGTGCCACACGATCTGCATGGGGTCGAGGTCATAAAACGGCACCTTGTGTATAATCTCGCAACTATGATGATGAGTCTGGATCATGTAGCCTATCCTTCCGTAACGATTAGAAGTTCTCCCCATTTCTCGTCAGCGAACCGCTGGGGAGACGTGAGTATAGGAAGAAGGCGATTGTGTGTCAAGAGGAAAGGCGTACTGAGAAGTCAGGGGACGCCATACCGATAGAAAAGCTTAAATAACTGATATGGTGTCCATAAAATAATAAGCGAAGTCATGAAATCCCGAATGCCGCTTAGGATCAACAGGGTGAGAGTATTTTTGGTTCATCCGTTTAATGCGTACTTCTCTTCCTGTACTGTTGATTTCTTCAATTTATCCATCT
This sequence comes from Deltaproteobacteria bacterium, assembly GCA_026388545.1. NCBI lineage: Bacteria > Pseudomonadati > Myxococcota > Myxococcia > Deltaproteobacteria bacterium. The sequence continues at coordinate 33,382 of JAPLJS010000053.1, read as the reverse complement.
GTGCAACCTTTCAATCGGTAATAAACATGCTTCATGCTCAAAAAGGATGGACGCCTCATTATAACTCTCTCTCAATCATCGATACCGCACCCCATATGTTGTGGTCAAACTCCTCTTGACACACAAAACCCTTCTTCATATACTCCCACCGTGAAAAAGCAATGCCTTATCAATTTTAAAGTTATGAAAGAGATGTGATGAAAAAGAGAATGTGCGGATGTTTGTTTGTGGTTATATTTGCATTCTTTTTAAATGGGTGTGCGAGTTCTACAACTATTAAAACATTGCCAGACGGCGTGAAGGTCTCAGTGGGAGCAGGCAATTTATTGGGTGTTACTCCGTATTACTATTGGGATCGGAATTTTTCTTGGGAAACAGTAGTGTTGGTTCTGGAGAAAGAGGGATATAAAAGCCAACAAGTAACAATTAAAAAAGACTGCTATATCCGCCATGGTGTCGTCGTTCAGCGATTTGTTACACGTCCGGTATTTGTCGGGCCATGGACGCTTGGGTATCAGCCAGAGTACTTATTCGAAATGGAAAAGTTGCCTGTATCAAAATAAAGGGGATTGATGAAATATGGATGTAACACAAATAGTCAACAAGAGAAAAGAGCCATATGACGTCTATATTGGGAGAGGGTCGATATTTGAGAATCCTTTCCATATTGGTCAAGACGGGAGCAGAGAAGAAGTTATTATTTCATAGATCCTACCCAAAACATAGGCAAAGGCATGAAAAGGCTACTGTATTCTTCTGATTAAGTACAACTATGTATATCTTACTGAAAGCGTTCATCAACAATACCTGATATTCATAGTAGATTTCTAACGTTAATTTTGATAGAAGAAAACCTGACGGACTGTGAATGCCAAATGCAGTTCAGAACCCTTTTAACATTTTCGAGGGGTATCATGGACATATTAAAAAAGCCCGTTTCTCAAAAGAGAGAGGGGTTTTATGTTTTTGAACGGTTAAACGCGAACAAGGTGGGGTCATAAAAATAAAAAAAGAGGGCAGATGAAAGAGAGAGAGGGGACTTTGCAATGAAGAGGTATTGTAAAATACGTAATATGCAAACAATGATCGTTCATTTATCCACAATCATGCTTATATTGCTTCCTTCCGTCGTTTTTGCACAGGAACCAATAGCGAGGACACTAAAAGGTTACTTTGTCATGGGAGGTGGAGGTGGGGGGGACTCAAAATCTTCCAATATGCGTATTGAAGGAGGATCTTACACGACGACACAGGCTGTAAATATTTTATTTGGCCTTGGTATACCATTTACGCTTAATAGAGATGATACCCCTTCAAGTTTGCACGATTATCCTTGTCCCCATAGTGACTTTACAGACTTAGGCAATAGACAAAAAGGGGAAGAAATTGGACTGTATGGAAAATTTGGAATTGCACCAATAAAAAATACCGGGTTTTTTATATTTGGAATGGGTGGATTTACGTGGGGTGAAGAGATACAACTGACTCAATCGAATGTTACAAGACGGTATTATACGGAATCAGAAACAACCAAGACATATGGACTTTTTGGAGGGGGCATTGGCTATTTCCCAATGCAGGGGCATTTTACAGCACAGGTACAATATGATAATCGCATGGGCGTTACCGGAAGTCTTGGATTCGCTTGGTAATATAAAAGTATTAGAAATATTGAGGAAATATTGTTGATGCCGCTAAAAGTAGCTTTGGAAAGACAGGAAGGGAGTGTGTGAAATGCAACTTAAAGAAGAGGGATCGACCCTGGTAGAAAGACATCTGTGAACAAGTCCGTTCTACCGAATCGCCCAGAAATTGGGCTCCCGGTGAACTTCGTATTGTGACCAATCATTCCAATCGCAAATCCTCAGAACATTTTGCTCCCCATCTGTGTGGCTTTGTAGGTAAAGTCAGTCAAGGCTCAATTTAACAGATTATCAACTCATGAGTACGCATGGACCGGATGAACCGTATTTTTGTTACAATTCTTTTGACACACAGGGACATTTTACTTACACTGGGCCCATGAAAAAAGGGATTTCCGGCAAAAGACGTGTTGTACTTGTCCATCCGCGTGGATTTAACTGGTTTCCCGGTCATCGTGATATTACCGATATTGCCAATCGCATGGTTCCTCAGGGGCTGCTTTCCATTGCTTCTTATCTATTAACACAGGGGCATGACGTTATTGTTTACGATTGCCTTGGCCCAGGTGTTTCCTTTGAACTTAACACTCAGGTTAAGGCGATTCTGGATTATCAGCCGCAGATTGTCGGATTTTCGGCGACAACATCTTCATTTCCTGACGCCGCGGATATCGCGAAAAAGATCAAGGAACACTCCGCGCACATAACAACCGTTTGCGGAGGCGTGCATGTATCCGCTTTGGAAGGCGAACTGCTGTATGCTTATCCGGCCTTTGACTTTCTTTGCGCGGGCGAAGGCGAACACACGATGGCGGAGCTTGCCGAAGGCATTGACCCCGCGGAAATTAAAGGATTGATGTGGCGTCAGGATTCCCAGGTACTTACCAATCAGCCACGCCCCCAGATAGCCGATTTGGACAATCTTCCCTTTCCCGCTTATGAAAAGCTCAAAGGATTTCCCGGCGATTATCATCTGCCTTTGTTCAGCTATATCAATACGCCCGGGGCGACAATGATTACGTCACGGGGCTGCATGTATCAATGCTCTTACTGTGATCGTTCCGTTTTCAAAAAGGGATTCCGTTATAACTCGGCTTCTTATATTTACGAACACATGAAATATTTGAGGACAGGATTTCATGTGCGGCATATCAATATTTATGATGACTTGTTTACAGCGGACCGAGCGCGTATTGTTGAACTCTGCGAAAAACTTGCTCGTCATCCGTTGGGCATTAACTTCAACTGTGCTGTGAGGGTGGGCTATACGGATGATGAATTGCTCACAATGCTTAAGGATGCGGGTTGCCTTATGGTTTCTCTGGGCATAGAATCGGCGGACCCGCAAATGCTGGCAAGGCACAAATCGGGGGTTTCGCTCGATGAGGTGCGTGATACCGTACAACGTATCCAGGCCGCAGGGCTGCGGGCAAAGGGGCTCTTTATGATGGGTTTACCGGGAGAGACGGAAGAATCGATCCGACGGACTTCCGATTTTATTATTTCATTGGGGCTGGACGACATGAATATGTCCAAATTCACTCCCTTTCCCGGTGCTCCGCTCTGGTCAACCATCAGGGAAGAAGGAGCTTTTCATGAAGATTGGCGGCTGATGAATTGCCTGAATTTTGTTTTTGTCCCCAGAGGGATCGCATCAAAAGAGAGGTTGGATCTGCTTTACAATGAGCACGTGAAACGCTTTTATTCCGATCCTGAATGGCGCAGGAAATTCCGGCATCGTCTTTGGCAACATCATAGAAGTCTTCTGTATTTAATTCGTCATTTGCCTTCATTCTGGTCGGCAAAGCGCCGGTTTGAGCCCGGCAATTAAAAATTTGAGGTATATATGCGCATTTATAGGGGATTGATGGTAGTTTCAATGATCTTGGGGTTTTTATTACCTCCAAGCGCTTTCTGTGCGGAAAAACCTCTCTGGGAATTGGGTGCGGGAGTGGCGCTTCTCCGAATGCCGGATTACCGTGGTTCTGACGAAAGCAGACTTTATTTGCTGCCCTATCCGTATATTATCTACCGCGGCGATATTTTTAAAGTCGATAGGGAGCGCATTTCGGGACGCATTTTTAAAACCGACAGACTTCTGTTGGATATCAGCCTTTTCGGTAGCGTGCCTGTTGATAGTTCTAAAAATACTGCCCGCAGCGGCATGCCGGATCTGGATCCTACTTTCGAAATAGGCCCTTCTCTCAATATAAAGCTTCTGGAAAACAAGCAGGATCGTTATAAATTGAATCTCGCCTTGCCGGTGCGCGCCGTTTTTTCGACGGATTTTTCATCGGTGCGTCGTGAAGGCTGGGTAGTTAATCCGAGACTGAATTTCGAAAAAGACGATATAATTCCCGATACCGGTTTGAATTTGGGAATATCAGCCGGGCCGATGTTTGCCAATAGCGATTACCATCGTTATTATTATACGGTCGAACCGGTTTATGCCACCGCATCGCGTCCTTCTTATTCTGCCGGAGGCGGATACAGTGGCTCCGCAATCACCGTCGGTTTGAATAAAGCATTTAAGCAACTTATCTTTAATGCTTTTGTCAGCATGGATTTTCTCCAAGGAAGCGTGTATGAAGACTCTCCTTTAGTAAAAACTAAAAATTCCGTCATGTGTGGATTGACCGTGTCCTGGATTTTCCTTAAATCAGAAAAACTTGTGACAACAGAAAAATAATATCAATTACACAATATCTAAAAGCGAAAAATAATTTGACAACAGAGTGACTTTTCATTAGATTACAAAACACATAAAACCATGTTATCCAGTGGGGTCTTTCATGTATAAGTTTCGGATACCGCTAATTATTATCTTTGCTCTTCTCCTGACCCTTCAAGGGTATTCCGCCCAAGTCCCCCTGAGCCGATGGGTGTCGCTCCGCTCCGATGCCAGGGAACAAGTCAAAGAGATCATCCGCTCCGAAGTGGACAGCAGGGAAGGCTTCTCCATATCCCAGGAAGAAAAGGCGAATCTGAACGCCGTGGAAGATGAAAAGGAGACGGAAGATTCGGGATATAAGAAAGCCATCTCAGATGTAAACAAGGAGTTTATCCGGGCTAAAAAACGGCGTGATGACGTCACGACACAGTTCCAGGCAGTCTCAACGGAACTGGAGGATCAGCAGAAAAACATCAAAACGATAAGATCTGGCATCGAAAATCTGGACAGCCAGATCGCCCGCTACAGCCAGGATATCCAAGCCCAGCAGGAAGCCCTTAAGAAATGGCTCCAGACGGAAAAACAGGGGGAGGCGCTCGTGGCTGTGGTCTATACCCTGGGATTTAAGGACAAGAAGCACACCCTGGATAGTTTAGCAGATCGTGTCTCGGCCCCTCTCATGGCCCAGTACATGGGCACCTATATCCAGTCATTTACAAAGGTCATCGAATCCGTCCTTTCCGTTGATTTCATCCGTGCCATCGAGGAGGGAACAGCCAAGTGGAACAATGAGGAACCCATGCGGATCGAACTGGAAAAGGGGAACAAGGGTACAACATATATGCGTCTGAAACGCTATGAACTGTACCCCTTCCAGGCTCCAAAAAGTGGGCATGTCAGGTCCGGGTCCGGCTCAAGAAATATACAAGCTGTTGTCATTGCTACCAGGAAAGAACTGGATGACTTTCTTTCGCAGAACGGTTATTCCTCAGCTAATTTTGATTTGAACCGGGCCTACAGTATGATCAAAGAGACTACGCAGATGAACGCTGCCGCCGGAGATGGTCTCCAGGAGCAGGTCCGCTCGTTCCAGGACAGGATAACTTCCCTGCAGGAAAAGGTTGCGTCTGCCCGGTCGGATAAAGAAACTCAATCATCCCTCCTGAGAAAGAAAGAGGAACAGTCCAAGAAGGCAGCGCAGGATACGGTTGCCGTAGAATCGAAGAAGGAAACGGCGGATCGGACCTTCCAGGATGCCCAGAAAGCCCGTAATGAAATCCGGCGCGTCCGGGAAACCATTATCATCAAGACCGCCCTGGCCACTGCTCGTGGTTCCCAGAGCCCCGCTGAGGCTTCCGCAGAGGCAATTATCGACAAGCTGGCGGAAGTGAAGAACGATGCGAAGACGCAGCACTCCAGTTCCACTACGGAGGTGACCAATTTCCAGGTAACGTCGGAATCTTCCATGCAGGCCGTCACAGACGCCCGTATAACCTCCGTCCGCTTGATATCTTTCATCAACGAGGGGGACAGCGTCCGGGTGAAAATGGCCTTCCGGGTGAGGACCGTTCTGGATGAGACAGGCGAGGAAGGGACGAAGGAAACGCCGAAGCCGACAAAGAAAACCCCTGCCGATAAGAAGAAGTTGGCTCGTTTCACCCCTCCGGCGGATGAGGATGACAGCAAAACCTCCAGGGCGCCGGAACCGGAAAAGGTTGTCCCGGCCAGGGAGCCGGTGAAACGGAACCCCAAAGCCATAGGGACTGCCAATACGCAGGACGTCATGTTCGAGGTAATCAGTGTCAAGTCATCGGGCGATGAGATCACTGTTTTAGTGGAAGTGACGAACATGACGGAGGACGCCACCCGGTATGTAGCCATATACGACGAAGCCTATCGCTGGGCGAAATCGAGGCTGACGGACGCTGCTGACAAAGAACATGAAGTCTCGCAGGTTGTGTTCTGGAATGGAGAAGAGAAGATCTCCATGTACAGCGCAGGGAATCGTGGAGTACCGATAGACGCGAGAATGATGCAGACGGCGCAACTCATATTCAAGAAAGTCCCTTCTAATATGAAAACGATCAAGAAACTGACGCTCCATCCCTTCGTCTATTGGCGCAAGGCTAAGGTTTTCTGGACCTGGCAGGAGCAGGATCTGGTATTCAAGACTCTTCGCGTAAGCCGGTAGATACCCTCGCATTTCAGAGAGAAAAGCCTGATTCTATGATTCGTAAAGCCGCCGAACGCCTTGCCCAAACGAAATTCATTCGGGAGGCCCTGGAGGACCCGGTTGACCTGAAGGATATCTGGAAGCAACCCTCGGCCCGAATGATCATCGGGCTTTGCCTTGTCGCATTCAGTTACATCATCGGATGGCCAGCTGTGGCGGCCCTGGGCATCCTGTCGGTCTATTTCCGGGAACCTCTGATTGTCGCCATTGGTGGACCGGTTACCTACGGCTTTTCCCACCTGGTCTTTCTCTTCGGTGCCTGGCTTGCCGGAGCCAAATACGCGCGGCCCCTGATGAGGTACGCCATAAAAGCACTCTTTAAGAAAATTCTTCGCCGTAATACGGCAGCATCCCCACCCCCCGGTGCGAGCAGTACCGGAGGCAACCATTCCTGATACTGAGTAATCGACCGCTTAACTTCTCAATTTTGTGGATACTTTCTTTTAAAAAGAAAAGACTGTCCCAATGTTCAGTCCATACTGGTGTGTTCTGCTTGCTGGTTCATAGGCGATGTGACGACTACCGTTATATGTATATTCTACGTAATCACTTTGACCGATTTCACTGTATTCATACCAAGGTTTGATGACAGCCGACCAGAATTGGGAGAACTTGTACCTGAAAGGGATTTCTGCATACCACCCGGTTCTGTTTCCCAATTTGAACTCAGGATCGTCATTGGCAGAGTTTAGTTCAGAGAAGTATGCTGTCATCTTGCCATAAAACATTATACGAAGACCGACATTGGGTTCAATGACCAGCCTTTCACCGATGTTAAAATCAGCCCCGATACCTACGGGAATGTAATGCCAGTAATACTTTTCATTATAAGAGGTGTAGGTCGCCGTGATTTTTTCCTGTCCTCGGGACCAGTATCGATAACCATATCCTGCATACGGCTTGATGGAAATATTTTTTGTAATGGCTATATTGTAACCTATGTTCCATTCCCCTCGAAAAAGAAACTGATAATTGTCTTCTGAGAATTTTATCGGTGTCCCGGCTTGGGTAGTCCCGTCGTATTCGACATCTCCGAAGGAGAATTCAAAAAATATCTTTGAGTAGACATCACTTTTTTTATTATAGTTCCATCCCAGATAGAAACCAGGCAACCACCCGTTTTCAGTGCTCTTATAGGGAGCAGCCAGGTCTTCTTTATAGTCGAATTTGTGATACATTAAGCCGAATTCAAAGCTCTGATTTGCAAAAATATTCCGAACTTCGGATTTTTCTTCACTCTTGAAGAAATCCCTGTTCTCGGGTTCCGTTATTTTTTCATTCACCACAGGACCGCTTATCTGCATATCAGCAGCTATGGAAAAAACAGGCGAAACGAAAAAGAGCAAACTGATTACGACACAAGCAACCTTTGTCTTCATAAAACAAATCTCCTTAGTCTTATTTACAGAATGACAGTAACGCCTTCATCTTTTGTAAACGTGCTGCGGGACTGAATAGTATGCTTTGTAACCATGTGATTTTGATTCATCCTCGTATTCACTTTACTGTAACCACCGGACAATGGGCTTCGAGAATCACATACTGGGCGTTAGAGCCAAAGATGAATTTATCGACTTTTGATTTTTTTTCAATACCGACAATAATTTCGTCAATCTCATTTTCTTTTGCAAATTGAACAAGGTCTTCTCCAGGCGACAGTCCGCGAATCAGCAGGTGAATCTTGCAGGGCACACTATCCTTATCAAAAAAAGTCTTGATACCTTCCAGATCGCTTTCGGTCCTTTCGATATCTTCCAATTGCCTCTCGGTACCCTTTACCATGGAGGTCAGCACATATACTTCTGCGCCAAAGGCTTTTGCGTGTTTTCTTGCTAAATCCAAAGCATTCTGTGCCGCACTGGATCCGTCATATCCTACCAATATCTTCATAGCGATCTCCTTTCTTAAAAAGGTCCAAGAGTGCAAACACTTAGATTACTGTTTCTCTATTACCTAAGCCGGCCGTTTATATCTATCTTGTTAGGTGAATTTGTTAGCATATTCAACCATTTTATGCAATTGTTTCATCGCAAAAAATTTCAGGTGATAGTTCTTGATACTATCGCAAAAAGTTAATGCATGGAGAAAAACCCAATCCCAGGTTGATTTATCAAATGCCTTTTGGTATTTTACCGGCGCACTTATCTTAATTATCATGGCAGGGAAAAGGTCTTAGCAAAAAATGGCAGACAGGATTGAAATAGGATTCAAGGAAGGGATAAGAGACGCCCTCGGCGAAAAGATTAAAAAAAGAATTGTCGAACATTTGCACATCAATGTTGATTCAGTGAAAACCATCGAAGTCCATACCATTGATGGAAACCTGACACGCGAGGAGCTGGAAATCGTTGCCGGCGGCCCTCTTTCCGATTCGATCATCCAGAATTTTGCAATTAACACCGGCCTGGCTGACCGATTCGACTGGATGATTGAAGTGGGTTTCAGGCCCGGTGTCACCGATAACGTCGGAAAAACTGCCAGGGAGTCTATCGAATTGCTCTTAAGGAGAGTATCGGACCGGCTTTCCGGGGTATACACATCAAGGCAATATGTGATTGAAGGGCCGATCAGGAGGGAAGACGCAGAAAGAATCGCTTCGAGCCTCTTGGCCAATGATCTCATCGAGCGATACGTGATCGTTGATGGAAAGTCATGGGACAGGAAGAAGGGGATGCCTTCCTCTGTGCCGCGTGTTATCGGTGAAAACCACCTGACTGTTGAAGAAATCGATCTTGATGTCAGCGAAGAGATGCTGCTTAAAAAGAGCAACGAGCGTGTCCTGGCCCTGAATTTAGATGAGATGAAGGCTCTCCGGAATTATCTGAGAAATGAGGCGATTCTTGATGAGAGGAGAAAGGTGGGCCTTGGTGAAACAATGACCGATGCCGAACTGGAATGTCTTGCCCAGACATGGTCCGAGCACTGCAAACACAAAATATTCAACGCCAGGATTATTTACGAAGACGAACGTGGTATATTTCAGGAAATCGATTCCCTTTTTGACAGCTTCATCAGGAGATCCACGAAGGAGATCAGGGAACATCTGGGAAAGGATGACTGGTGCCTGTCCGTTTTTGTCGACAATGCCGGAATAATAAAATTCAATGATGACTACAATCTGGTTTTCAAGGTAGAGACGCACAATTCTCCTTCGGCTCTTGACCCCTATGGCGGCGCCCTTACGGGAATTGTCGGGGTCAACAGGGATCCTTTCGGCACGGGCAGAGGCGCGAAACTGATCTTCAACACAGACGTCTTCTGTTTTGCACCGCCCACGTATGATAAACCACTCCCGAAACGGATCCTCCACCCGAGACGCATCTATGAAGGGGTTCGGGAAGGTGTTGAGCATGGTGGGAATAAGAGCGGTATCCCCACAATTAACGGGTGCATTGTATTCGATGAGCGATTTCTGGGGAAACCTCTTGTGTACTGTGGGACGGGGGGGATCATGCCTTCCTTTGTCCATGGTGAGCCTGCGCATACGAAAGAAATTCACCCCGGGGATGCTGTTGTTATGGCCGGGGGTAGAATCGGGAAGGATGGGATTCACGGGGCGACATTTTCTTCCGAGGAACTTCATGAGGGTTCCCCCGTGACGGCTGTACAGATCGGTGATCCCATCACTCAGAAAAAGATGACCGATTTTCTTCTGATTGCGAGAGACCGCGGCATCTATCGGTGTATTACCGATAACGGTGCGGGCGGCCTTTCTTCCTCTGTAGGCGAGACTGCCCGCTTATCCGGTGGATGTAAAATCGATCTGAAGAAGGCTCCCTTGAAGTATGCCGGCTTGAACCCCTGGGAGATTCTCATCTCCGAATCCCAGGAGAGGATGACGCTGGCGGTAGCTCCGGAAAAAGTCGATGCATTTCTTGAGCTTGCACGGAAGATGGATGTGGAGGCGACCGTTGTCGGCAAATACACGGATTCTGGAATGTTCCATGTTCTCTATGGGGACCAAACGGTTGCCTATCTGGAGATGGATTTCCTCCACAGCGGAGTTCCCCAGATGCAGTTGCGTGCAAAGTGGTTACCCCCTTTGCATCCGGAGCCGGATTTTCCTGAACCTGCCGATATGGGGCAGGCCTTGAAAAACATGCTATCCAGGATGAATATCTGCAGCAAGGAGGCCGTCGTACGACAGTACGATCATGAGGTCCAGGGAGGCAGCGTTATTAAGCCGCTGGTCGGTATTGCCAATGACGGACCCAGTGATGCCGCGGTTATCCGGCCCATCCTTACTTCCTTTGAAGGTGTTGTTGTGGCGAACGGTATCTGCCCCCGTTACAGTGATATTGATACGTACCACATGGCTGCATGTGCTATTGACGAGGCTATAAGGAATGCAATAGCTGTGGGGGGAAGCCTTGACCGGATGGCCGGGCTGGATAACTTCTGCTGGTGCGATCCGGTCCAGTCGGAAAAGACCCCCGACGGCGAGTATAAACTGGCGCAACTCGTCCGGGCGAACAAGGCCCTTTATTTTTATACGAGGGCTTTCGGTGTTCCCTGCATTTCGGGAAAGGACAGTATGAAAAATGACTATCACATCGGAAACGTGAAAATATCGATCCCGCCGACTCTCCTGTTTTCTACCATTGGAAAAATCGAGGATGTGCGGCAAGCGGTCACGATGGATGCGAAGCGCCCCGGTGATTTAGTCTATATCGTCGGTGAGACCTATCCTGAATTAGGTGGTTCCGAATGGTACGCCATGCATGGCTACATTGGGAATGAGGTTCCAAGGGTCAACGCGGAAAAAGCGAAAGCGCTGTATATCGCGTTGAGCGGAGCCATTCAGAAAGGCCTTGTGGCTTCCTGTCATGACTGTTCTGATGGAGGAGTTGGTGTTGCCCTTGCCGAGACAGCGTTTGCAGGCGGGTTGGGCATGCTGGTCAACCTTGACCTCGTCCCATCTCCCGGCGTCGATCGTGACGATACACTCCTTTTTTCGGAGTCACAGAGCAGATTTGTTGTCACGATTTCTCCCGCTGTAAAAGAGCCGTTCGAAGAAATAATGAAGGGAATGAGCATCAGTCAGGTGGGAACAGTTCTTGAGGAAGGGCTATTGAAAATAAATGGAATCAGGGGAAACAGTATCGTCGAGGAAGATATCGACGAATTAAAAGCGGTGTGGCAAAAGCCGCTGGACTTTTAATGTTGCTTCATCTTGGAAAAGTTGCCTGTATCTTCAGGATTTGAGGAGCCAAGGAGTCAAGGATTCGAGCGAGATGTTGAAAAAGGACAAGGATTGAAAGGTTGGAAAATAAACACTTGAACACTTGAACCCTTGAATCCTTGAATCCTTTTTGCAACTACGGTAATTATTAATATTTTCATACAGAGGAACATCGTATGCCCAAGAAGGTTAAAACAATCGTCATTACAGGAAACGGAACGAACTGTGAGATGGAAATGGCGCATGCCTGCAGGCTTGCGGGCGCCGATGAGGTGGATATCGTCCATATCAGCACGTTGCTCTATGGCGAAAAAAGCCTCGATGATTATCATTTCCTCAACCTGCCCGGAGGGTTTCTTGACGGCGATGATCTGGGCTCGGCGAAAGCCGGGGCGAACCGTATCCTGCACGCAAAAGTCAAAGGAACTTCAGAGATATTGTATGATCAATTTGTCAGGTTCATCGCACAGGGTAAGCTGATCCTCGGCGTCTGCAATGGATTCCAGCTATTGGTCAAACTGGGGATGCTCCCCGGTTTTGACGGAGATTACCGGACGCAGACTGTAACTCTGACTTTCAACGATTCAGGCCGCTTTGAAGATCGATGGGTTTATCTCCGGGTGAATCATGATTCCCCCTGCATCTTCACAAAAAATATAGGGGTGCTGTATCTCCCCGTAAGACACGGGGAGGGAAAGTTTATTACGAAAGATGAGGATATTCTCGAAAGGTTACACGATGCTCGCCAGGTCCCTGTTCAGTACAGTCATCATAATTATACGGATATCGCCATGGACTATCCCGCTAATCCTAACGGCTCTATAGACGGCATCGCCGGTATCTGCGACAGTACGGGGAGGATTTTTGGCCTCATGCCTCATCCCGAAGCATATCTCCACTACACCAACCATCCCCGCTGGACCCGTGAGACACTTCCCGAAGAAGGGATGGGACTGGCCATCTTCAGGAATGCCATTGACTTTCTTAAAAAAGAGGATGTCTGAGCTGCAATGGTATTTGAAGAACGCAATGCAATTCCTGTTTTTTCTCAGGTGGATTAAGGCGTGATAATCCGGGATTCGGCCTGCCGCTGCATTTCCATCGCCCGTTCCATCACCTTCTTTATCGTCAGTTCCATCGCTTCAGGAAATTTTGATATGGCATCCGGAAGAGTCTTCGCCGGGATTTCGCATTGAATCGGGATAGGTCCTTGCGGTGAAACCAGTTGCGTCTGCCCGATAAAAATGGGTTTACGTCTATTATCCCTGGAACCGTCGGCTCTCACGGGAGTGAGTCGCCGGATCCACCCGACCTTCAAATCGGAGAAAGTCTCCTCATGATAAAGATTGTCCTGGTCTATCTTCATTTCAGGGCTATTATTCGGATCGTTGCCGGTCATGGTACATCTCCTTTTATCAACCAATATTCGCCTAAGTACACAACTACGGTGAAGAGGTCAATTTTTATTCTTCTCTCTTTGCAATTTATTGCATGCAACATGCGGTAAATGGCTTACAGTATCTTTTCTGTTGACAAATGGTATGTATATTTATACATTATGAACAAATAGAGTCTCACCTTTTGGAGCAACGAGGCAGCATGATTGGAAACATGATCACCAAAAAACCCATTATAATCATCGCAGGCATAATTAGGTTCCTGACATAGGAGACCTGGTAGTGGTGTAGTGTTTCGATAAAAAACATGAAAGTAAGAGGAATCCGTTATCAGGGTATCTGATAGCGGTTTTTTTTTAAAAAAGGGAGGGAGTTATGGATTCAGGAGATGTTTTGCTTTATGATACGACATTGAGAGACGGGACCCAGGGAGAGCAGATCAATTTTTCGGCTGAAGAAAAATTTCGCATCGCTCAACGTCTTGACGAGATTGGTTTTCACTACATTGAAGGCGGATGGCCGGGATCAAATCCAAAAGATGCGCGCTTTTTCGAAATGGCGAAGGGTATGTCGTTCAAGCATGCCCGTCTTGCAGCATTCGGCAGTACCAGAAAGCCGTATATTAATGCCTCAATGTGTCCTAATATAATGGCTCTGCTGCAATCCGAGACGCCGACAGTGGCAATTTTCGGCAAGACATGGGATCTTCATCTTTCAGATATTCTCAATGTATCCCTTGAGGAAAATCTGGACATGATCCGCGATTCTGTTGCATATTTAAAGTCAAAGGGGAAGGAAGTCATCTTTGATGCGGAGCACTTTTTCGACGGATATAAAAATAATCCCGGGTATGCACGCACAGTAATAGAGACTGCCCTTTCTGCCGGGTCTGATATGATTGTTCTGTGTGATACAAATGGTGGGACAATGACTCATGATCTAACCACAATAATCAAGGAAGTCACATCTCATATTCCTCCCCATCTCCTCGGTATCCATGCCCATAACGATTGTGGCCTTGGCGTAGCAAACTCACTTGCAGCCGTTCTTGCAGGTGTCAGGATGGTTCATGGAACGATTAACGGGTATGGGGAAAGGTGCGGAAATGCCGACCTTATTTCCATAATCGGCAACCTCCAGTTGAAAATGAATAAGAGATGTCTGCCTGAGGCGTCTATCAGTCAATTGACTAACCTCTCTAATTATGTGAGCGATGTTGCGAATATCCCCCCGCTCAATTCAAGGCCGTTTGTTGGTCGAAGCGCATTTGCTCATAAGGGTGGAGTACATGTTGATGCCGTTTTAAAAAATCCGGTCGCATATGAACATATTAAACCGGAACTGGTGGGAAATCATGAGCGGGTGCTGGTATCGGACCTTTCGGGGAAAAGTAATATCGCATATAAGGCAAGGGAACTGGGTGTCGATTTAGGCAAAGAGACGGCTATAAATAAAGATATCGTTCGACAGATAAAGATAATGGAGGACCAGGGATATCATTTTGACTCGGCCGACGGCTCCCTTTCGGTATTGATGAAAAAAATAAAAGGTGAGATTGTAGAGCCGTTTGTTCTTGAGAGCTTTCAGGTAATTAACGCAAAAACAGGAAACAATCCGCCCATATCGCAGGCCACGATCAAGATATCGGTAGGCAGTGAAGAGGAATTGACTGCCGCTGAGGGGAATGGTCCTGTAAATGCCTTGGATAATGCCCTGAGAAAGGCATTGACGAAATTTTACCCTCAAATCAATGAGATGCATCTGGTGGATTTTAAAGTAAGGATTCTGGAAGGCTGTGAGGGAACGGCCGCGAAGGTGAGAGTCCTTATAGATTCAAGTGATGGGCGCGATATATGGAGTACTATAGGTGTATCTACAAACATCATTGAAGCGAGTTGGCAGGCCCTCGTAGATAGTATCCAATACAAATTGAACAAGGATGAAGAGAATATAAATAACAATGTCTGATAGAAATTCGACAAGTTCATTGATAATGGCGTTTGATTCTGATAATGTAACAAAGATTATATGATGCCGGAAAGTAAAAGAATAAAGGTGATATTGGGAAATTGATATGTATCTGTCCATTAACAGTCAAAATCCCCAGATGCGGTTGATAAGAAAGGCCGTTGATGTCTTGCAGGACGGGGGAGTCATCATCTATCCCACCGATACGGTCTACGGGCTGGGATGCAGCCTTTTTAACAAAAAAGGGATCGATAAGATTTATGAGATAAAAAGGAGAAGCAGGAAACAACCGTTAAGTTTTGTTTGCGCCAATCTTAAGGATATTAGCCGTTACGCCCGGGTGTCGGATTTTGCGTATAAGACCATGAAACGCCTCTTGCCGGGACCGTACACGTTTATCCTGGAGGCTTCGCGGCTTGTTCCGAAGATTATTCTCCCCAAAAGACTAACCACAGGGATCAGAGTGCCTGATAATCAAATATGTCTTTCCCTCGTCGGTGAACTGGGACAACCCATTATCAGCACCAGTGTATCAACTGAAGATGGTGACGTATTCAGCAATCCATCTGAAATAAAGGATAAATTCGGCCACTGTGTAGATTTAATCATAGATGGAGGCATTCTGGTTTCCGAGCCATCAAGTATTGTCAGTCTTGTTGATGACACAATAGAGATTATCAGGGAAGGGAAGGGCGATGTGTCCACTCTTATATAAAAAACAAGGATATTTATGAAGAGAGCAATGTTAATCAATGCTGTTCATCCGGAACAGAAGCGAATGGCCATAGTAGATGACGGTAAACTGGTTGAATACAACATACAAATGGCCGTCAAAGAACCAATAACGGGTAACATTTATAAGGGCATCGTTATGAAGGTAGAGCGTGGTCTCCAGGCAGCCTTTGTAAATTACGGAGGCAAGAGGGATGGATTTCTCCCCCTGCACGATGTCAGTTCGGAATATTTTACAGAGCACAGTGAAAAGGGAGGTAGTCCGGCGAGTCAGAAAACTGCTCTGAAAGCCGGCCAGGGGGTGTTGGTTCAGGTGGTAAGGGAAGAAAGTGAACGTAAGGGGGCTCTTCTTACGACCTATATATCGCTACCGGGACGATACTTGGTCTTACTGCCGAACAAACAAAGCAGCGGTGTTTCGCGAAAAATAGACGATGAAGAAGATCGCAAGCGGCTTAAAAAATTAATGGAGCAAATCAAGATTGACGACGGGGTTGGTTTTATAATCCGAACTGCAGGCATGAACAGAACGAAGCAGGAACTCTCCCGGGATTATCAACTCCTGTCAAGGTTATGGAAGGAGATTCAGAAGAGAGCGCAGACCGTTTCTTCACAGGCACTCATTTATCAGGAAAGTGATTTTGGTGTGTGTTCTCTTCGTGACTACTATACATCGGAAATCGAAGAGATCCTTATAGATGACGTCGAAACATATAGAAAAATGAGAGAATACTCCAAAGCTGTTCTCCCAAGGATTCTAAAAATGATCAAATTCTATAAGGAAAAGACCCCTCTCTTTGATAAATATCGACTTGAAGATCAGATTCGTGTCATTTACCAGGATCGGGTAGAATTGAAATCCGGAGGATCCATCATTATAAATCCTACAGAAGCCATGATTACGATTGATGTTAATTCGGGCCGGGCTTCGAACAAAAGAAATGTTGAAGAAACCGCCTTCAGAACTAACCTTGAAGCGGCAGAGGAGATAGCGAGGCAGCTTCGCCTGAGAGACCTGGGTGGACTGCTCGTCATTGACTTCATCGATATGCGTGATCGAAAAAATGAAGCCGAAGTGGAAAAGGCTTTCAAAAAGGCCCTTAATGTCGACAGGGCGAGGATACAGATGTCGCGCATATCCAAGTTCGGAATTCTTGAACTCTCGAGACAGAAAAAACAATCGACCATTCAAGAGATCAGTTATACCGTCTGTCCTTACTGTAAGGGACGCGGTGCGAGGCCGTCCCTGGAATACACGGCGCTGGGCGCCTTTAGAAAAATTGAATCTCAGGTAGTCAAGGGAGATTATTCTGTTCTTAAATTAAAACTGCCATACGAAATCGCCGACTTCCTTCTGAACCGAAAGAGAAACGAAATCAGTAAACTTGAAAGCGCCCATGGCGTGTCCATTAATATTTCCGGAAGTGCTGACACGCAATGGGATGAAGTGAAAATCGAATCCGTCAGTAAGGATGTTGTTGAGGAAGCTCCTCCTGAGGAGGAAAGCCGCCTGGAAGAGGAAATGGATAAAAAAGAAGAAGAAATCGCCGAACTCTTTGAAACTCCATCAATTGCCGCTGAGGCCGGTGAGTCACCACAAAAGACTGATGAACTGAGTGAGACAAGCCCGCAGCCAATTAAAAAGAAACCCAGACGGAGATCGAGACACAGAAAAAAGAAGACGAATGAGAAATCCGTTGAACCGAATTCTCTGCCCCCTTCTGAGCGAAGTGATGATATTACCACGTATAAGAGGATAGAACAGTCCCGTGACGGCGCAGCCCCTGCGCTGGTGTCGCCGAATGTAACAGGGGAGAATGAAAAAGATCTCTTAAGCAGGCTCCGTAAGGTTTTTGAACAACTGGAGGAGTAGAGTCTCACGGCTTCGTAAAAAGTCCATATGCTGCGTTGCGCTGCATCCCTCCCCGTATCAAGTACGGGGCAGGCTATGCGACGTACGCCAAAAGTACGACTCGTTCCTCAGGATTTACGCACCTTGCCTCTGGAGCTTTTTACGAAGCCGTTCTTTTTTAATTGGATTATTTTTTCTTGCCCAGTTCCTTTGCCCGCAGGGTAGCTGCCTCGACAGCCGCCATCAGGGTGGCCCGCAGTTTTCCCTCTTCCATGGCCTTCAATCCGGCTATGGTTGTTCCTCCGGGAGAAGTAACCATATCTTTCAGCTCTGCAGGGTGTTTGTCACCCTTAAGGCAGAGTTTCGCTGCGCCCAGAAGGGTTTGTGCCGCAAGTTTCAAGGCAATGTCCCTGCTGATCCCCATGTTGACGCCGGCATCGGCAAGTGCGTCAATTATTACAAAGCCATATGCGGGGCCGCTCCCGCTCAAGCCCGTTACTGCATCCATGAGGTCTTCTTTAACGGAAACGGTAATTCCAACGGCTTCAAAAATATAACGGGTAACCGTAAAATCTTCATCAGTTGCCTGTGAACCCCTGGTAATGGCTGTAGCTCCTTCACCGATCAGTGCGGGAGTATTCGGCATAACCCTGATGACGCGAGCGCCCTTCTTGATATATCCTTCTATGTACTGTGTGGAAATGCCCGCTGCAATGGATATGATGAGTTTATTCTTATCAAGGATCCCGGATATCTCTTCCAGCACCTCTGCCATGTTTTGAGGTTTCACAGCCAGGATAATGATATCTGCACCCTTTGCAGTTTTTTTATTATCTTCGCTTACACGAACTCCGCATGTTTTTTTAATGTCTTCCAGCCGCTCTTTTACTGCATCAGACACAGTGATATTTCCTGCGGGTAGTAAGTCGCGGGATAAAATACCGTTGATTAGGGCACTGCCCATTTTGCCTCCACCAATAAAACCAATCTTTTTTCCCTTCAACATGTCTTTCTTCTCCCTCGGATTTGCCCTTTGCGGGGCCGATTTTGAACCACTGTACGACTTTTTACAAGATTATCAATCTTTTTTTGTACAATATTCACCATACATGGTAGGTACCAAGTGCCCGGATGTAATTAATTTGGGAGGTCCACATGATAGTCTTTCATGAAATAGATAGTGTAAATATCGCCTGCTGGGTAAACAACCCGAACTTTAACGAGGAAAGAAAAAGTCTCGTCTTCATTCATGGGTCAGGTGCAGACCACAAGATCTGGATAGGGCAGTATGCAAAATTGAAAGACGATTTTAATATTGTTTGCGTTGATTTACCCGGTCATGGACTGTCCGAAGGCCAGGGTGAAAAAGATGTTTCACAGTATGTTAAATGGGTAAGAAAGCTCCTTGATTCTCTCGCTTTGAAGAAACCGGTTTTAATCGGTCATTCCCTGGGTGCAGCTATAAGCCTGGTATTTGCCATAAAATATGGAGGGGTGCTTTCCGGCATTGTTCCCGTGGGCGGAGGAGTTAAAATGCCGGTCAATGAAATGATTCTCATGGGTCTGAAAACGGATCCCGATTTCGCTATAGAGTTAACTACCAAGTTTGCTGTTTCCAAGGAAAACCGAGAACGCTTGTCGCATACTTTGATTGAGGGTCTGTCACGTGTCAGGCCCGACGTCCTCTATGGTGATTTTTTTGCCTGTAACAGACTCGATATCACAGATCGGGTTTCACAGATCGGGATACCTGCCCTTGTCATGTGTGGCGTTCATGATAAGATGACCCCACCGGTGATGTCACAATTCCTTAAGGATAACATTTCCGGTGCGCAGCTGTCTCTGGTTGAAAACGCGGGGCACATGGTGATGCTGGAAAATGCAGAGGCCTTCAACAGGATACTGAGAGAGTTTGTTGAATCTCTACCGTCAATCTAATCCCACCCCATCATGATATTAGTTCGGAATGTGATTGTAAACATCATTACTCCCGTACTCGTTGTTAGAGGATTGTTTATTGGACAACCGATGTATGACAAATTGGCATCGCATTATGGAAAATTCATTAAAATTCAATCATATAATTCCTGAGATAACAAATTCCGTTATCATTCATGATGCTGTATACAGGCAGTGGTTGTGTTTCCGGGAGCCTCAGCAGGTAATTGAAGTAAGCTGTATTGAAGAAGTCGTCCCCAAGGTGAGTTTGATTGAGTCGATGGTGCATCATCATGGGTTCCACGCGGCCGGTTTCATCAGCTATGAAGCAGCACCGGCTTTTGACCATGCCTTCCGTACACGGCCGCCATCATCGTTTCCGCTTCTCTGGTTTGGCCTTTATCCAAAGCCTGATGTGATTGAGCTTCCATCACCGTATACTGCCCGGGCTAACGCTTCGTTCCAATGGGTTCCATCGATCAGCCAGAGAGCATATGATCAGGCAATCTCTCAGATAAAAACATTCATCGCCGATGGCGAAACGTACCAGGTGAATTATACGTTTCGCCTGCGCGGGCCGTTCACAGGCGACCCATGGGAATTCTTTCTGACTCTTATCCAGGCGCAACAGGCAGATTATGCTGCGTATATTGACACAGGACGGTATATTGTCTGCTCCGCTTCGCCGGAATTATTCTTTCAACTAAATGGCCGCCAACTGCTGGCACGACCGATGAAAGGTACGGCAGCGCGCGGCCGTACCCTGGACGAAGACAACGCCATAGCTCGATGGCTGAATCATTCAGAGAAAAACAGGGCAGAAAACGTCATGATCGTTGACATGATACGGAATGATATGGGTCGCATCGCGGATATCGGCAGCGTACGTGCAACCAGACTCTTTGACATCGAAAGATACCCGACGCTCTGGCAGATGACATCAACCGTCACTGCAACGACAGATGCTTCTCTTTGTAACATCATGGCAGCTCTCTTTCCCTGCGCTTCCATTACCGGTGCACCAAAGCCGCGTACCATGCAGATCATCGCCGATTTGGAGACGACGCCACGAAGCATTTATACCGGTTGCATCGGCTTCATGGCCCCCGGGAGAATTTCGCAATTCAATGTGGCCATCCGCACCGTACTCATTGATAGGGATACTGGTGATGCGGAGTATGGTGTCGGCGGCGGAATTCTGTGGGAGTCAGAAAGTGGAGACGAATACATGGAATGTAAGATCAAAACGCGTGTGTTAGGAGTAAGGCGGCCCCATTTTTCACTTCTGGAAACAATGCTGTGGACGCCGGATGATGGGTACTTTCTGCTCCATGATCATTTACGGCGCTTAAGCGATTCTGCTGCCTATTTTAGTATTGCTTTTGACCTTGAGCAGGTTCGGGAAAAACTGGCGGAACTGGCAGCCTCGCATTCGGATAGTCCGCATAAGGTACGGCTCTTAGTGGCGCAGGATGGCGAGGTCTCCGGCCGGTCGTCACCGCTCAACGGCAGCAACGAACCCCGGCCGGTGCGACTTGGGCTGGCGTCAGCGCCAGTTGATTCTTCCAACCCCTTTCTGTATCATAAGACGACCAATCGTCAGGTATATGATGATGCCCGGAATGCCTGCTCCGAATGCGACGATGTTATTTTATGGAACGAGAAAGGTGAAATTACGGAATCGTGTGTCGGAAACATCGTCGTTCTCCTTGATGGTAAAATGGTCACACCAAATGTCTCGTGCGGATTATTACCGGGAACCTTTCGCGCCCGGCTCATCGATGACGGCAAAATTGCAGAGGGCATTTTGAAGGTTGAAGATCTGACAAGAAGCAAGCATATATTTGTAATCAATTCGGTGCGCAAGTGGCGCAAGGCTGTCCTCAAAAGTAACTAAACGCACGTCAACGCTCATCATTCTTGCAAAATTGATGGTTTCATGCTTAAGTGAGGTAGTTTGCTTTACTTTTCACCATAGAGAAGGAGAACATATGTTTGTACTGGGAAACTTTATTGTTGGATTGGCAAAAATCATTGACATCGTACTATCCATTTATATGTGGATCATTATCGCCAGAGCCATCATCTCCTGGGTAAACCCCGATCCTTATAATCAGATCGTTCAGTTTCTCTATCGGGTGACGGAACCCGTTATGGCGCCCGTGAGAAGATGGCTCCCGCTGAGAGGCATGGGGATTGACTTCTCACCTATTGTCATTATTCTGGCGATTATTTTCCTGCAGAGTTTTCTCGTCAAAAGCATGATTGAACTGGCTGTATACTTCAGGTAACGATTCGCCCAAACGGGTTTTCAGCGACTATGCTTTACATTAAAGAAACGGAGCATGGAGTCATTTTCCATATCCATGTTGTTCCGAGGTCATCAAAATGCGAGGTTGCCGGTGTCCGGGATGACGCGTTGAAGCTTAAAATCACAGCCCCACCCGTGGAAGGACAGGCGAATACGGAGTGTATCAGGTTCCTGTCTGATATTCTGGGTATCGGGAAAAAACAAGTATCCATCGTAAGCGGCCATAAATCAAAGAAGAAAACGATTGCCATAGAGGGCATAAGAAGGAAAGATATTGAAGATATTATATCAGGATTGCCGCTTTTTCAGAAAATGAGCAAGGATTAAGTATCGCCTAGCCTGAAACTTTCCCCCGGATGCTATTTGTAGAGTATGGAAGAAGAAAATACGATCAGAGGCACTGAAAATTCAAAGGTTGCACGGGCGGCAGGGGTGGTCGGTCTTTCTACCATGCTCTCTCGAATATTCGGTTTCCTCAGGGATATGGTTGTCGCCGCCTTTTTCGGCGCCGGTCTTACAACGGACGCTTTTTTTGTTGCGTTCAGAATCCCGAATATGCTGAGGCGCCTGCTCGGTGAAGGATCACTCACCGTCTCCTTTGTGCCCGTCTTCACGGAATACCTGAACAAAAAGACGAAGAAGGATGCCTTTGAACTGGCCAATGTCGTCTTTACCGCCCTTTCTCTTATCCTGGTAGTTGTCTCCCTTGCAGGCGTTATTTTCTCTCCCCTGATCGTTACACTCATGGCGCCCGGGTGGTATGTTAAGTATCCCGGCCACTATCACCTGACGGTTTTTCTCACTCGTCTGATGTTCCCCTATATCTTCTTCATGGCACTGGTGGCGCTGTGTATGGGTATCCTGAATTCACTGCGTCATTTCGCTGCCCCGGCGCTTTCCCCCGTGATCCTGAACATCTGTATGATCATTGCGGCGCTGCTGTTCAGGGACTTTTTCCAGGAACCGATCACAGCGCTTGCCGTGGGGGTCATGATCGGGGGCATTCTGCAGCTCGTCATGCAGTGGCCTTTTCTTGTTAAATTGGGGGTAAGACTGAAACCTGATTTTAATTTCAGGCATCCGGGCCTTAAAAAAATAGGCCTCCTGATGCTTCCCGCTGCTTTTGGGGCATCAATTTATCAAATCAATATTTTCATAGCTACGATTCTGGCATCACTTCTGCCGACCGGCAGCGTATCCTACCTCTATTATGCCGACAGGATCGTTGAGCTTCCTTTAGGTGTATTTGCCATTGCGATAGGAACTGCCGCGCTCCCCAGCTTTTCGGAACAGGTAGCGAAGGGTGATTTTCATGATTTAAAAAGAACAATCAATTTTTCCCTGAGGTTGATACTTTTTGTTACCATACCGGCTACGATTGCCTTGATAGCCCTGCGTGTTCCCATAATCTCCGTACTTTTCCAGAGAGGCGCATTTGATATCCAGTCAACCCTCCTCACAGCCCAGGCCCTTTTCTATTATGCCGTCGGTTTGTGGGCCTTTTCGGTCATCAGGGTGATTATCTCGGCTCTTTATTCCCTGCAGGATGCGAAATCCCCCATGAAGGCAGCAATTGTGGCATTGATTGTTAATGTTATCTGTAGTGTTATTCTCATGTTTCCCTTGAAACACGGCGGCCTTGCACTGGCTACATCTATCGCAACCGCTGTTAATGTCATCATGCTCACGGTTGTTCTTAAAAGGAGAATCGGGGTTTTTTTAGACCGGGAATTTTATCATTCTGTTTTCAAGATGTTCCTGTCATCCCTGGTGATGTGGGGGGTTATCATCCTCATAGGAATAGTTCTCCCCTGGAGGGGTGAAGGACCGTTCAACGAAAGACTTCTGTACCTCACCGTGTGCATTTTTGCCGGGACGGCTGTATTTTTGATCTCATCCTGTTTAGTTAAGTGTTCGGAAATGAGGATGATTATCGATATGGTAAAAAGGAAGATTGTTAGTGCTAAAGATCAATAAAAACAGAGAGATCAAATCAATACCCGGATAAAAAATATTGACTTCAAGGGTTTGAAGTGATAGGAAGCTTATCTTTTTAACGGGGCTATGATAAAGGGAAGGTCAGATCATGCTGGATATAAAGTATCTGAGACAGAATATTGATTTTGTTAGGAAAAAAATGCTTGAGAGAGGTCAGGATATTAACCTCAATGCATTTGTTTCTCTGGATGCGAAAAGGCGCGATATCCTCCAGGAAGTTGAGTCCCTGCGGAATGAGCGGAACACAGCCTCCAAGGAGATCGGCGAGAGGAAAAAAAAGAAAGAAGACGCCTCTGAGCTTATTGCCAGGATGAGCGAGGTGTCTGACCGTATCAAAGATATGGACGAGTCCCTGAAAATAATCGAGGAGGACCTCCATGATATTATTATGGTCATACCCAATGTGCCTCATGAATCCGTCACATACGGGACAAGTTCGGAGGATAATCCGGTAATCCGGGTTTGGGGGGAGAAGCCGCAGTTTGATTTTACACCAAAACCGCACTGGGAAATCGGTGAAGATCTGAATATCCTGGATTTTGCGAGGGGTGCAAAAATAACGGGAGCACGATTTACCTTGTATCGTGGATTGGGGGCTATGCTGGAGCGGGCCATCATCAATCTTATGCTTGACCTGCACACATCAGAGCATGGCTACACGGAAGTATTAACGCCCTTCATGGTAAACAGTCAGAGTATGACAGGAACGGGGCAACTCCCGAAATTTGCAGAAGACCTGTTTAAGATTGAAAGCTTTGATTATTACCTCATCCCCACGGCGGAAGTACCGGTCACCAACATCCATCGTGATGAGATTTTAAATGAGCGCGATCTTCCGGTCTATTATGTGGCGTATTCGCCCTGTTTCCGTTCTGAGGCGGGTTCATACGGAAAAGATACAAGGGGATTGATCAGGCAGCACCAGTTCAACAAGGTGGAGTTAGTCAAATTCACACAACCGGAGACATCCTACGATGAACTGGAAAAATTAACCCTCAATGCCGAAGAAATTTTGAAAAGGCTGGACATTCATTTCAGGACGGTGAGTCTGTGCACAGGGGATTTGGGGTTTTCTTCCGCCAAGACCTATGATATTGAGGTATGGCTTCCCGGTCAGGATACGTACAGAGAAATATCCTCCTGCAGTAATTTTGGGGATTTTCAGGCCCGCAGAGCGTCTATAAGGTTCCGCCGCGACGTGAGCGGCAAGGTGGAGTTTGTCCACACCCTCAACGGGTCCGGACTGGCTGTGGGGAGAACCGTCGTTGCTGTTCTGGAAAATTTCCAGCAGGTTGATGGGAGTGTTATTATCCCCGACGCACTAAGACCGTACGTGAAAGGAATTGACAGGATACTACCCCCGGGTTAATATGCACTGCATTCCTGCAAGAGACATCATCACGGAGGGATGGCCGAGAGGTCGATGGCGGCGGTCTTGAAAACCGTTAACCGAAAGGTTCGCAGGTTCGAATCCTGTTCCCTCCGCCATGAACAGAGAATTAGGGGTTAGGGGTTAGGGAACAGGGATCAGCGAGGAGTCATAAAGATTTTACTGATCCCTATCCCCTGCCCTCTGATCCCTAAATAAACGGAGAGATGCCAGAGAGGCCGAATGGGTTCGCCTGCTAAGCGAATGTATGCCCTTAAAAGGTGTACCGGGGGTTCGAATCCCCCTCTCTCCGCCATACATTTATGGAGCGCCCATAGCTCAGATGGATAGAGCGTTGGACTACGAATCCAAAGGTCGCAGGTTCGACCCCTGCTGGGCGTGCCAAATAAAAAGCAGGAATAACTTCTTAACATCAGTATGGTGCCCTCAAAATCATCCCTAATATCTGTTGAAGATCACCGGCCATGGGGTTATTACCGTGTTCTCGATGATGAGCCTGACCATAAAGTGAAACGGATTGTTGTGTATCCGAAGCAGCGATTGAGTCTGCAGCGTCACCGACACAGGATGGAGCACTGGTATATTGTGCAGGGTCATGCCGTCGTAACCCGAAATGATGAGGAGATACCCCTGAAAGCTGGCCAGGCCATAGATATTCCGCAGGAAGCCTGGCACCGGATTATGAACTCCGGGGATGAAAACCTGATCTTCATCGAAACTCAAACAGGCGATTACTTCGGTGAAGATGACATTGAGCGCTCAGAAGATGATTATGGCCGGGCTTGAAAACCTCCTCGTCAAGACTTGTTGCGCATTTATTCCTCACAAAGAGCAAATCACTATGTAGTTATAATTGTAAACGATTTATGCCATCATAGATAAAGGATCAGGGTATGAGAGAAGCAGTGCCCCATTTTTAAATGAAATATTTGATAGATTTATCTTGACAAGGAAAAAAAATGGAGTATTTTGCCACGCTAAAGGTATGGGTTTAACACCCAGCGTCTGAAAATTTTTGAAAGGAGGTACTAGTTGATGAAGAAGGTGTTTGCTTTCATTCTTTCGGTGCTGATGTTAATAGCATTTACGCTTGTTTTGGTTGGCTGTCCATCTGCACCAGAAAAGAAACCTGCAGAGCCAGCTAAGAAAGAAGCAGCGGCTCCGGCACCAGCACCGGGAGCACCTGGAGCACCAGCGCCTGCACCTGGGGCACCAGCTCCAGCAGCGCCAGCTCCGGCAGCGCCAGCGCACAAGTAATATCTTTATTAAAACCTAATAAGAAAACAGCCGAGCATCTCATTATTTATTATAGTGCTCGGCTGTTTTTTTATGAATGGGATTAATCCTTGCAAACAGCACTCTGTAAATTCTGCCAGAGGCTTGCGGAGTATATTGTCTTCCACTCTTCAGCTTTATTTATTCAGATTCTCATCATACTCTATTTTCTCCCCTTAATAAATGGTATATTTGCTCACAGCAAGCAATGCAACGTGTAGGACGATAAAAAATGGACATGAGTTATCTATTAGTAAGGAGCAAAAAAAGAAAAAAGACGATCTCATTACAGGTGAAAGCGGACGGGACCACTGTTGTTTATGCGCCCCATCGCACCCCGATGGGAGAAATAGATAAATTTTTCAATACGAAAAAAAGGTGGTTGTTAAGAAAGATCAGAGAAAGGGATAAAAGGCTGAAAGAAATCAAGCCAAAGGAATATGTGACGGGAGAACTTTTTTTATTTCTGGGGATATCCTACCGATTGAAAATAGAGGATAACAATGATGTATGTGACTCCTTGACCTTTTCCTCAAGTCAATTTGTCCTTACCGGAGATAATGCAAATCGGGGAAGAGAGCTTTTCATTGTATGGTACAGAAAAAGAGCCCAGGAATATATCGGAGAAAGGATTGATTATTACAGCCGGAAACTTGAGCTTTACCCGAATGGCAGCAGGATAAGTAGCGCACAATGCCGCTGGGGTTCCTGTTCTCCGTTTAATCATCTGTCTTTCAGCTGGCGTCTTATCATGGCGCCCTGTTCCGTTATTGATTACGTGGTTGTCCATGAATTAACACATATGAAAGAAAAAAATCATTCTGTGCGCTTCTGGGATTTGGTAGCGAAAACCACTCCCGATTACAAGAAACAGAGGCTCTGGTTAAAGGAGAATGGGCATCTGTTGGATATTTAGCTGTCAAATGATCGGGGACGCGTCCCGAAACTCCGCTTCCACACTATCTTCCTTTCCGTGAAGCTACCCCTCCAGTCGGTGAACTTCATTTTTGTATATTTTCCGATATAATTTTGGTATAAGCGTGCTCGTTGATTTTCCTATTATGAAAGGGGCAAATGGGCGCTGAATTAATACCCGTTACATCAATGGGAGTGGGTGAGGAAGGGATAATTCAAACCATATCCGGTGAAAAGTCCCTGACGAGCAGGCTTGCAAGTATGGGGATTGTGTGCAACGCGAAACTCAAAGTCCTTCGTAAAAGCGGAGGATTGGTTATTGTACAGGTAACAGATACGAGGGTAGCGCTGGGAAGCGGAGAGGCGTCGAAAATACTGGTATACAGGGTTCCGGCGTCACGGGATGAAACAGACACGGTAAAAGTCGGCAAAAAACTTCTTGTTGCACTTGCAGGGCAGCCAAATGTGGGAAAATCAACGGTATTTAACATCCTCACCGGATTATCTCAGCATGTAGGCAACTGGCCGGGAAAAACAGTAGAGAAAAAAGAAGGCGCCCATGTTTCGAATGATGTAGAGATGCAGATCATAGACCTGCCCGGCATATATAGCCTGACCGCCTTTTCAGAAGAGGAAAGAGTTGCCAGGGATTTCATTATCAGCGTGAATCCGGACGTTATTATCCTTCTTGTAAATGCATCCGCACTCGAAAGAAGTCTCTATCTTTTATCTGAGCTGTTGCTTTTAGGCCCTCCTATTGTTGTAGCCGTTAATATGATAGATGTTGCAGACTCTCAGGGAATCCAGATTGATGTGAAGGCCCTCCAGAAATCTCTGGGAATACCCGTTGTTCCGATGGTTGCGACGAAAAACAGGGGGATCAAGGAGCTTGTGTCAACGGTCATTGCTGTTGCGAAGGGAGAAACCGAATACAAACCAAGAATACCGGATGTCTCCCCGGATCATAGAGCTATTTTTGACCGTCTCATGGAACTTATTAAAGACTATGTCCGGCCTCCATTCACCATTCGTTGGACGTCGACGAAGCTCATGGAAGGCGATCCGGAAATATTGAAAATGATACAGGGTCTTGTGCCGGATCACACATGGAGCGAGATTCAATCACTTCTTATTAAACACGAGGATTCACTCCATGCTGTGGTTGACGGCAGGTATGACTGGATCGAAAAGGTTACCCGGGCGGCCGTTTTGAGATTTAAAATGGGGCAGGTTGTTATGACTGACAGAATTGATCATGTCCTCACCCGCCCCGTTTTTGGTATTCCGATCCTCCTTGCGGTATTTGCAAGCGTCTTCTTTGTAACCTACAAAGTAGGATTTCCCTTGCAGAAACAGCTTGAAAAACTGGTAAGCGCTTTTGCCCGGTGGAGTGAACCGGCACTCGTTTCTTTTCATCCCTGGATCAGAGGAATCCTCATCGACGGTATCATCGGTGGCGTGGGATCTGTTTTTACCTTGCTTCCCATACTGTTGATATTTTTCGCGGTCATGGCGTTTCTGGAAGATGTGGGATACATGGCCAGAGCGGCATTTGTAATGGACAGATTCATGCACCTTGTGGGTCTCCACGGGAAGAGTTTTATCCCCATGTGTTTAGGTTTTGGGTGTAACGTGCCCTCGATTTTGGGGACCAGGATTGTGGAATCCAAGAAGGAACGGTTACTGACAATATTCCTTATTCCCTTCGTCCCGTGCACGGCACGGCTTGCCGTTCTCACCGTTGTTGCCGCCGCTCTGTTTGCGGACAAGGCAGCTCTTGTTTCCTGGTCATTGCTGGCCATGAACATCCTTGTATTAGGTGTAATAGGTATGCTGATCAATAAATTTGTTTTGAAGGATGAGCCGATGCCGTTCATTATGGAACTTCCCCTGTATCATAAACCTGATCCGAAAACGATAGGTCTTGTCGTGTGGGCAAGGACAGTTGCATTTGTGAAGAGGGCGGGCACCGTCATAATGACGGTTTCGATCTTGATATGGGTTTTATCCTATCTCCCGGACGGAAATGTGGAAGGGAGCATTCTGGCGTGGATAGGCCGCCTCCTGGAACCGATAGGGAAACCAATGGGGCTTGACTGGAAAATGCTGACTGCCTTGATTACAAGTTTTGTGGCAAAAGAGAATGCAATAGCAACGCTCAGTGTCCTTTACGGCGTCGGAGAACAGGGGTTGCTTCACATCTTGCCGACAGTTGTAAGTAATGCCTCAGGACTTGCTTTCATGGTTGTTCTGATGCTTTTTGTTCCCTGTGCTGCGACTGTTGCCGTAATGAAACGGGAATTGGGCAACTGGAAGTGGTTTGCATCGTCTTTACTGCTTATGCTTGTGGTTTCTTTTTCAGGAGGCCTCATTGCCTATCGCCTTGCTCTATTGATTGGATTGTAACATAGAGAATTAATGCATATAACGAGGCGCCATGGTATGTGTTCTATGATCCGTAGGGTTATTATTGTGGGATTGGCGGTTGTGCTGGGTATTTCCGGCGGCTGTGCAAGTCTGCCGAAAGAGCGCAGCGCCATATTCCAGTACTCTGCAATCAATGCCCTTTTGGAGGGTGTTTATGATTCAGGTATGACAGTTGGCGAATTGTCACGGCACGGTGATTTTGGCATCGGTACATTCGACGGCCTCGATGGTGAGATGATTGCACTCGATGGCATTTTCTATCAGATTCGGGCCGACGGCAAAGCGTACCGTATTCAAGGATCGATGAAAACGCCATTCGCCGTGGTTACCTTTTTCGATGCTGTGAGTGTCGTTCCTCCGGAATCGTCGCTGGATTTTCAGGGGTTGACCAATTATCTCGACGAATTAATTCCGACAAAAAACATCTTCTATGCCATACGGGTTGACGGAATGTTCAAGCAGGTGAAAACGCGATCCGTCTACAAACAGCAAAAACCTTACCCCCGCCTCGTGGACGCGCTTGCGAATCAGCCTGAATTTGAATTGCGTAATATCAGGGGAACATTGGTTGGCTTCCGTTGTCCCGCCTACGTTGGCGGTGTCAATGTTCCGGGATATCACCTGCATTTTATAACGGAAGACAAGATGTCGGGGGGACATGTGCTTGGCTTTCAGACAGACTCCGTGAATATAGGGGTCGAAGCTGTGCATGAATTCCGTATGGTTTTGCCGCGAAGCGAGTCTTTTTATACTACAGACCTGACCAAAGAAAAAAGGAAGGATCTGGATAAGGTCGAAAAGTCCAGGGCGCCCACTGGCCGGTAATGTTATTTTAGGAGTTGATAGCCGATATGAAAGACCGGAAGAGAGCAGTGTATTTTAAAAAAGTTGCCGAGGAACCCTTTGCCAACCTTCTCAATATTAAATTGAAGGATGTGGGAGAAGGCTATGCGTTCTGCGAAATGGAATACACAGAGCAGATGGATAATATATATGGAATGGCCCATGGCGGTGCGATATTTTCATTAATCGATGAGGCATTCGAGATATCATCCAACAGCCACAGCAACATTGCCGTTGCCCTCAATATCAATGTGACCTACATGAGGCCGCCGAAGAAGAATACCGTATTGACGGCGGAATCAAAGGAAATCAATCGAACACGAAGGACGGCTTCCTACCAGATTACGGTAAGGGATGACAGCAATCTCATTGCGGTCTGCCAGGCGCTGGTCTATATCAAAGACGAGGAGATTCCCTTTTTAAAGGATAGTTCAGATTAACCATGAATCCGCAGCGAGCACATTCCCCGAAGCTTGCATCGGGGTTAGCGACCGAATACAATCAATAAGTTCCATTCCTTACCAACATCCTGGTTCATGGGGTTGTTAGCCGAACCTTAATTTTTACCGTTGCAAAGTCTTCCGAAATAAAAAGCCTATAATAAACAGAATCGTTCCCGGCGTAACATTCTTGATTTTGCCGATTGCACTTACATTACTATCTGCGTTTCCTATCACTGCGATTATAAACAGAAATAATCCACAAACAATACAGGTGGCGCTAAAAGTTGTGCCCCATTTCTTATACGCATACTGCTTTTCACTTTCTATCTCAGACTTGCTCCTTGGGATGAAAGCCGGTATTCCAAAAAACATACCGAATGGCCCAAGGGGGCTTTGTTTAAATTTATCTTTATCTGCAATTAGGCCCTTTTTGACTCTGGAAAATTCTGCTGCAGCGAGGAGGAACTTAATAAGTATTGGGGCCATGATGCCGATTATTAGCCAAAATGTAATTGTGTTAAAGATCGATGTAGCTGTTTGCTGTTCTTGTGCAAGTCGCAGCACATAAAACATGTAGGCGACAGGATCTCCCATTGTTTAATCTCCCTCCTATTACCAACCCTTATCTGTGAAAAAAGCTTGCCGTATCTTAAGGATTCGATTCGGCAATATCCTAAAGGATCGAAGATTCTCCGCAGCATGCTGTGGGGAAGTTCGATGAAATCTGGAAGGACTATATAGTGAATATCCAAAAAAACAATATTGGAAAAATATAGGAGAAATACGAGGATAAAACCAGCATTATAAGGGGAAGAATAAGGAGGGGCTATTGTTCAAACAAAACAAGAGAGGGTGTTTCTTCACTACTTAAAAATTCGGAATTTTGGGGACACTGTACCAATTAAAAAACAAAATAATCTTACCCATGAGCCTCGTCCCAGTTTCTGCCGGAGGCGATATCCACCTTGAGAGGGACTTTCAGTTTTATTACCTCTTCCATCTCTTCTTTGACCAGAATCATGATTTCCTCCTTTTCGGCGAGAGGAACTTCAAAGACCAGTTCATCATGAACCTGCATGATCATTGCTGCGGAGAGATGCCGTTTCGCCAAAAGCTTTGAGATATTGATCATGGCCACTTTGATAAGATCGGCCGCCGTACCCTGGATCGGAGTATTGATGGCCATGCGCTCGGTAAACTGTCTGACGGGAGCATTGCTGCTGTTGATTTCAGGGAGATACCTGCGTCGATTCAGGAGGGTGGTGACAAACCCGTTATTCCGTGCGCTTTCCAGGATTCCATCCAGAAATGATCTTACACCGCGGTATTTGTTGAAATATTCGTCGATATAGGCTTGGGCCAGTTTTGGGGATACGTTCAGTTCCTTGGATAAGCCGAAGGCGCTCATGCCGTAGAGGATGCCGAAATTGATAACTTTCGCCTGCCGCCTCATGTCCGCATTTACCATTTCGGGGAATACCCCGAAGACATTGGAGGCCGTCGCGGTGTGGATGTCTTCGCCTGCCATGAAAGCATCGATCAACGCTGTGTCATCGGAGAGATGGGCAAGTATCCGGAGTTCAATCTGGGAATAATCGGCAGAGACGATTTCCCAGCCGTCATGAGCAATGAAGGCCTGTCTGATTCGTTTCCCCTCCGGTGTCCTGATGGGGATATTCTGCAAATTAGGAGTGCTGCTGGAAAGACGTCCCGTAGCGGTTACTGTCTGGTTGTAGGATGTATGTACACGGCCCGTTTCCGGGTTGATAATCAACGGCAGCGCATCGATGTAGGTTGATTTCAGCTTTGCCATGCTCCGGTATGACAGGATCTCCGCGGGCAGTTCGTGGCTCCGGGCCAGGTAGGTTAAGACGTCGACATCGGTCGAATATCCCTCTTTCGTCTTCCTGCCCCTGGGAAGCCCCAGCTTTTCGAAGAGAACCACCTGGAGTTGTTTCGGTGAATTAACGTTGAATTTTCCCCCTGCCAACTGGTAGATCTTTTCCTCGGTAAGGGTCATCAGTTGCTCAATTTCTGCGGACATCTCCTTTAGCAGCTTTGTATCCAAGAGGACGCCTTTTTTCTCCATCGCCGCAAGAACAGAAATGAGAGGCATCTCTACCTGATAGTAGAGGTCTTCGAAGCCCTCCTGCACAATCTTTTC
>JAPLJS010000052.1 GCA_026388545.1 Deltaproteobacteria bacterium | reverse complement strand
TGGGGCAAGGACTGCCGTTGGAAGTTTTGGAGGGTCGCTGAATGGTGTGAAGACAGTCGATATGGGTGCGCTGGTTATCAGGGAGGCCATCAAGAGAGCGGGTCTCAGACCGGCAATTAGTGATTTTGTGAAATCCAGCCGTCCTGATGTGTTTGGTGAATTTGACATGACGGACATCAATAAGAAATATTATGATTATGAAAGTGGATTGAAACCGGTCTATTTTGATGAATGTATCATGGGGAATGTTCTCCAGGCCGCCCTTGGACAAAATTCTGCACGGCAGGCGGGTATCTATGCAGGCTTGCCTGAAGAATCCAACGCGATAACGGTCAACAAGGTGTGTGCTTCAGGCATGAAGGCTATAACCCTGGCGTCGCAGATTATCGCTGCCGGTGATGCCGATGCCATTGTTGCCGGGGGGATGGAAAACATGAGCAATGCCCCGTATGCCCTTACGGATGCCCGCTGGGGATATCGCATGAGCATGCCCTTCGGTCAGATCACGGATGTTATGGTATATGATGGCCTCTATGAAATTTTTAATGGCTACCACATGGGATTTACTGCGGAAAATATTGCTGCAAAATATGGGATCACCCGAAAAGAACAGGATGAAATTGCTCTCTTGAGTCATCAAAGGTGAGTCATCAAAGGGCAAGGGTTGCTATAGCAAACGGAACGTACGCCGAAGAAATCGTGCCGGTTGTCATTCCTCAGAAAAAAGGCGATCCCACGGTATTTAAAGTAGATGAACGTCCCATGGATACTTCGCTCGAGAAAATGGCGAAAATTCCCCCCGCATTCAAGAAGGACGGGGGGACAGTGACGGCAGGCAATTCCTCCGGCATCAACGACGGCGCGGCGGCTGTGGTTGTCATGAGCGCGGAAAAAGCGAAAGAGCTTGGACTGGAACCTCTTGCAAAGATTAAAGGATTTGCCTCAGGAGGTGTGGACCCCGCCTACATGGGACTGGGGCCCATCCCCGCGACACGGAAGGTTTTCAAAAAACTCGGTCTCACCATGAAAGACATCGATCTGGTTGAGCTTAATGAAGCCTTTGCGGTCCAGGCAATAGCCAGTATGAGGGAACTGAAGATCGATTTAGACAATTGCAATATCAACGGCAGCGGTATTTCCATTGGGCATCCTATCGGTTGCACAGGCGCCAGAATTACATATACTCTGGCCATGCAGATGAAAAAGAAAAATCTGAATCTTGGTTTGGCTACCCTGTGTATTGGCGGTGGACAGGGTATGGCTATAGTACTCGAAAGGGTGTGAGGTGTAATATGGACTCGGAATTTATTGATTCCCTGGTGGTGAAAAATGACACGAAGATTATTTTTCTGATCATGGATGGCCTTGGCGGTCTGCCCATGGGTGGGAGAGAAACGGAACTGGAGGCGGCGAATACGCCCAATCTGGATGCCCTGGCCAGGAAGTCCGTATGCGGGCTTCTGGATCCGATCGGATATGGAATAACGCCGGGGAGCGGCCCGGCACACTTTGCCCTCTTCGGTTACGACCCGGTCAGAAACAACATCGGCAGGGGAATCCTGGAAGGGGCGGGGATCGACTTTCCCATGACCGACCGGGACCTCCTGATCCGCATCAACTTTGCCACGATCGACAAGGAGGGTGTTGTCATAGATCGGCGGGCCGGCAGGATTGACAATGAGACAAACAGGCGAATCTGCGGGAAGCTTCAGGAAAGTATCCGAAAAATATCAGATGTGGAGATCATCTTTGAACCGGTCCGGGAACACCGTGCCCTTCTCGCCCTGAGAGGAGACGGCCTCAGGGAGGAAATGCAGGAAACAGATCCCCAGAAGACGGGATGCCCGCCCTTGCCACCGAATGCCCTCGTTCCGGAAGCGCAAGAAACGGCGGTCCTTCTTCAAAAACTTATTGATAAAGCCCGGGAAGTTCTTGCAGACGAGCCAAAGGCGAACATGCTGCTGTTGCGTGGTTATTCCCGGTATCGAAGGTATCCGTATATCAGTGAACGGTTCGGTCTTAACGCCCTGGCCATTGCCAGCTACCCAATGTACCGCGGCATTGCCCGGCTTCTGGGCATGGTCATCGGTCCTCAGCCGGCGACCATTCAGGAGGAGATCACGGCGCTCCG
The DNA here is from genome assembly GCA_026388545.1 of Deltaproteobacteria bacterium. Classification (NCBI taxonomy): domain Bacteria; kingdom Pseudomonadati; phylum Myxococcota; class Myxococcia; species Deltaproteobacteria bacterium. Next base: position 6,402 of record JAPLJS010000052.1, on the reverse strand, counting down.
GGAAAATTACGGGAAGTACGACTTCTTCTTCGTTCACGTGAAGCCGACCGACTCACGGGGCGAAGATGGTAATTTCGATGCCAAGGTGAAGGTAATCGAGGAAGTGGATTCCCTGATTCCCCTGGTTACGGACCTCAATCCTGATGTCTTGGTGGTTACGGGTGATCACTCCACACCGGCGGCCCTTGCCTCCCACAGCTGGCATCCCTTACCGGCGCTTCTGTATTCGGCAACCTGCAGGCCGGACCGGGTGGAAAGATTTGGCGAGAGGGACTGCATCTGCGGAGGGCTGGGGAGAATACCGATGGTTCATCTCATGGGACTAGCCCTGGCCCATGCAGGAAGGCTGGAGAAGTTCGGGGCATAAGAGAAACATTTGTAAAAAAAGGGTTCTGAGTAGCTCAAAATCTCTTCAGAACCCCTTTTTGTGATATTTATAAAGAACAGGTATAATTTACTTTTTGCGTTTTTCCAGCTCTTCGGCCCTGAGGCTCTTTACGAAACTCAATATCTGTCGGGAGCTTGTATTTGGCCAGCTTTGTTGCGCTATACTCCAAAAGTTCTTCCTGGGTTGCTGTTTCGCCTTCTTTGAGAACCACGAACACCTTGATGCTTTCCCCGCGTTTGGGGTCAGGGATGCCGATGGAACAGGCTTCCTGTACCTTGGGGTGTTGGTAGAATACTTCATCAATATCACGCGGATAGACATTGAACCCGCCGGAGATGATCATATCTTTTTTACGGTCCACGATGTAGAAGTATCCGTCCTGGTCCATTGTGGCGATGTCTCCAGTGTAACACCAGCCATCCCGGAGCATATTCGCGGTTTCTTCCGGCATATCCTTGTAGCCCTTCATAACCTGAGGGCCCTTGATGATCAGTTCTCCCGGCTCTCCTCCCGGCATGTCTGTAACACCATCATCAAGGCTGACAATGCGGCACTCCGTGTCTGCAATAGGGATGCCGATGCTGCCCACCTTGCGGACACCGCCAAAAGGATTGACGTGGGTCACAGGCGTAGTCTCCGTCAGTCCGAAGCCCTCAACAATTATGGCCCCTGTCATCTTCTCAAAGGCATGGATTACCTCCACGGGAAGGGGAGCACTCCCGGAGAAGGCCCCCTTGATGCAGCCCATGTCTGTTTTTTTCAGATCAGGGTGATTGAGCATCCCGATGTACATGGTCGGTACAAGCGGTGCGAAGGTCGGCCTGAATTTTCTGATGGCTTCCAACAGGGGCTGAGGCTGGGGTCTGGGAAGCAGAACCTGACTCCAGCCCGAATGGACGGCAAAATTCATGGATACGGATAACCCGAAAGAATGGAAATAGGGAAGCGCCCCCAGCATGGTTTCTGTACCCCTCGGCAATGCAGGTAACCAGGCGGCTATCTGCTGTACCTGTTTACTCAGGTTGGCATGGGTGAGCATTACTCCCTTGGAGACCCCCGTTGTCCCCCCGGTATACTGGTACATGGCCACATCTTCAAAACCTAACTTCACGGCAGGCGGATTCGGCGGGTGCTTGGCAATGCACTCCTTCCATCTAAAAACATCCGGCGCCGGTTTTACATCGGCAGCCAGTTTTTTCTTCTTGGCCACCAGCGGGAAAAGGATATTTTTCGGGAAGGGAAGATAATCGCCGATCGATGTATATACGATCTGTCGGATCTTTGTTTTCGGCCGGAGATCGATCATGCGATTCGCCAGGAGATCGAGGGTAATCAGAGCTTTAGCCCCGGAGTCGTTGAACTGGTGGTCGAGCTCGCGGTCGGTATAGAGGGGATTGTTCATCACCGTAATTGCCCCTACCTTCAAAATAGCGAAATACGCGACGACGCAGGGGATAACGTTCGGCAACAAGATAGCCACGGCATCCCGTGGCTTGATACCGAAAGCGTTAAGGCACGTCGCAAATCGATCCACCATTTCTTTTAACTGCCTGAACGTCAGTGTGTATCCCTGAAAAATGAGAGCTGTTTTATCGGGGAACTCTTTTGCTGTCCTGTCCATGATGTCAGGCATGCATATTTCTTCGTAATTGATAGTTGCCGGTACACCTTTTTCATAGGACTTCAACCATGGTTTGTCCAGATATCTGATCTCTGCGGCCATATCCATGCACCTTCCTTTCTCGCGGGGTTAGGTTTTCAATGATTAGATTACAAACTACGTTTTTTATGTTGTGAATAATTCTAAGATAATTTTATTGAAATTACCATTAAAAAAAGCCCCCTGCTTTATCAGATAGGGGGCTTTTAAAAACTAATGTCTTTCTTTAGGCAACCTATTCATTTGTCACGCACACATCTACAGGCTGTTTTTCCTCTTCAAGTCCCATGGCCCGCCAGACAATCTCAGCAATGTCAAGGGATGTCATTTTTTCTTCCACCCCACGGGCTTTAAGACCGTCGGTCACCATAGTCAGACAGAAGGGGCAGGCTACAGCAATATTGTTGGCATTTGTAGCAATAGCCTGATCGGTTCTCATGTTATTGATCCTTTCACCGTCATGCTCTTCCATCCACATTCTCGCCCCGCCGGCGCCGCAGCAGAAGCTCTTATCCAGTTTCCGCTCCATTTCCGTAAGCTTCATACCGGGAACAGAGGCAAGAATCTTGCGGGGCTGATCGTAGATATTGTTGTATCTGCCGAGGAAGCAGGAGTCGTGATAGGTGAAGAGTCCTTCAACCGGTTTCTTGAGGGTGATCTTTCCGGTAGCAATTAGATGATCGATAATCTCCGTATGGTGATAGACCTTGAAATTTCCACCGAAGTGGGGGTAATCCTTTTTCAGGCTATTATAACCGTGAGGACACGTACAGATTATTTTTTTAACACCATAGCCGTTCATGACCTCAATATTCGTTTGCATAAGGGTTTGAGAGAGGTATTCATTGCCGCCCCTCATGGCCGAATCGCCGCAACAGCCCTCTTCGGTGCCGAGAATACCAAAGCTGACACCGGCAGTCTGGAGGATCTTTGCAAATGCCGCCGATACCTTCTTCCCCCGGTCATCAAACGATCCGGCGCACCCGACGTAGAAGAGGTACTCCACATCCGGAGCCTCAGCAAGGGTCTTAATACCCAAATCCTTGGCCCAATCAGAGCGGAGGTGGGAACCAATGCCCCAGGGGTTTGAGTTGTTCTCCATATTCCTGAAAGTCAACTGGAGTTCGGAGGCAAAATCCGCTTCCGTCAGAACCTTGTACTGTCTCATGTTTACGATCTTGGGACATGCTCGATTGAGGCAGGGCAATTTTCCATGCAGTACATGCAGTTCGTGCAGTCCCACAGTTCGTGGAGATTGACTACCTCGCCTGTCATCGCTTTTTCCGGAGCCGGTATTTCAGGTACTGCGCCTTCCCCGGCTTTACCGGCAGCCTTCTTCGCCGCTACGGTGAGGGGGGCCCTCTCAAGCCAGTAGGTTTTCACGTCCTGTATAAATTTCTTCGGTGAAAGCTGTTTCCCGGACAGGTAGGCCGGGCAACCATCCTGGCATCGCCCGCAGCGCGTGCATGCGTCTGAATCAAATATCTGCTTCCAGGTAAAATCTTCAAGTTGACCTGCACCGAAGGATTCCGCCGTTTCGAAATCACGGATCGGTTCAAGGTTCCCAACCGGTTTCAATGACGCCATAAAATGATTTGCAGGGGTGGTGATGATATGCAGCAGTCTTGAGTAGGGGATGTAGGCAATGAAACCTAAAGCGATGAATGTATGTAGCCACCACATTACTTTATGTGCGATTTTTGCCGTACCATAGTCAACACCTGCAAAGGCCTTTGACAGGGTATATCCGACAAAAGACCATACCTCCCACGGAGGATTTGTGACGTGGATTCTCAACGCCTCAATAACAAATCCCGTTACAATGATGCTCCCTATGAGAAGGAGTGTAATTGCATCATCGGGTGTGTTATCAGCTTCTCCCTTGTATCCGAGGCGATCGGGTTTTCTGATGTATCTTCTGTCCAGAGCCATAAATACGCCGATAAGGACAAATAAGCCGAATAATTCCATGAGGAAAGAGAAGACGAGGTAGAATTTTCCCGTCAGGAAGGGAACGCCAAGGGGCTCGGCAATATGAAATTCCGTTGCATCGAATGCGGCCCCGAATATGAGGACCAAAAACCCGAAAAAGATCAGCCCGTGCATGACGCCTGGATAGACGTCCTTGAATGTTTTCATCTGGAGCAAACCGTTAAGGAAAAACAGTTTAATTCGTTCCTGAATGTTGTCATTTCTGACGTCCGGTTTGCCGAGGGCAGTCCACATCTGCCACCTTTTGTAGAGACCGTAGGCAAAAATGGCCAGAGCAACAGCCGTAAAGGCAAAAAGAAGTCCCTCAAAATTCTCAGCATTCCAGAAGACCTCTCTCCCCTCATTGCCAACTGAAAACTTTGATAGTTCCATAGCACACCTATTTTTCAAAAAAAATGGGGGCGTTAGAACCGCCCCCCTGTTTCATTATGCAAGCAATTTTTTGATCTCTTTAGTAAGTTCCGGAACAATCTTGAAGAGATCATCCACAATTCCGTAATCGGCCCTCGCGAAAATGGGGGCGTCCGGGTCCTTATTAATTGCCGCGATGTATTTGGAAGTGCCCATACCGGCCAGATGCTGAATTGCGCCGGATATACCGCAGGCTATGTAGAGGTTAGGGGAAACAACCTTCCCGGTCTGTCCTACCTGATCTTTCTGGGGTCTCCAACCGGCATCTACTGCTGCTCTTGATGCTCCTACCGTAGCTCCGAGGACATCTGCCAGCTCCTCAATGATTACATAATTTTCCGGTCCCTTCATTCCGCGCCCGCCGGATACGATTATGGTTGCTTCCGTCAGGTCAACCTTCCCCGCTGTATCCTTCTGCACTTCAAGGACCTTGGTTTTCAACTGACCCGGATCCAGACCGGGGTCGAATTTAATTACTTCCGGCGTCTTAGGATTTTCGACTGCGGGAAATACATTGGGTCGCAGCGATGCCATCTGGGGAAAAGACGATGTTACGACTTCACCATAACATTTACCCGCATACATGGGTCTTAAAGCAAGCAATTTACCATCGACTATTTTTACATCGACACAGTCGGTTGCCATTCCCGTTGCCAGCTTACCCACAAGGCGGGCAGAAAGATCCTTACCCTGAACGGAAGCGCCAAGGAGCAGTATAGAAGGATCTTTTTCCTTCACCAGCCGGGCGACTGCTGCAGCATGGGCGTCTGTGGTATAGGGTTCTAAAAGGGCGTTGTCGGCTATGTAGACTTTATCAACTCCATATTTTCCTAACTCACCAGCAATTCCTTCAATTCCGGAACCAAGCAGGACGGCGCCGACCTCTTCTCCAAGCTGGTCGGCAAGTTTCCTGGCTGTACTGGCAAGTTCAAAACTTATCTTGCGGTAGGCTCCATATCTCTGTTCTGCAACGATCCATACACCTTTTGCCATTGTTTATTCCTCCATTATCAAGATCATTAAATAACCTTTGCCTCTTCCCTGAGCAGTCTGGCCAACTCTCTGGCCTTTTCTGCCGGGTCCTCACCGCAGATAATCTTTCCTGGAGGCCTGGCTGGCGGCGGCAAGGTCTTGGCGATCTTTGCTTTCACGTCGATGGCAATACTTAAGGCTGCGGCATCCTTAACGTCTACGGGCTTTTTCTTTGCCTTCATGATTCCCGGAAGCGATGCATAGCGCGGCTCATTCAGCCCCTTCTGTGCGGTAACCAGGCACGGCAATGAACTTTCAATCAAAAGCTGGGCCCCTTCAATCGGTCGTATCACCTTTATGGAGGCGCCCTCTATGTCAACCTTTGTAACAAGTGTTATCTGAGGGATATTTAAGAATTCGGCGACAATTGCGCCCACCTGACCCGAGTCATCGTCAATAGCCCGCTGTCCGCAAAAGATGATGTCATGGGGAATACTTTTAATGGCTGTTGCCAGGGCATTTGCTACGGTATAGGCATCAGCGCCGTCAAAGGCAGGGTCGCTGATATGTATTCCCTTATCGGCTCCCATGGCCAGGGCTGTTCTGATGGTCTCCAGCGCCCTTGCCGGTCCGAGAGAAACGATGGTGACATCTCCACCAAACTTTTCCTTCAGTTTCAGGGCCTCTTCAACGCCAAACTCGTCATAGGGATTCATGACCCATTTAATACCGGCCTCATCGATTCCTGATCCGTCAGGTTTTACTTTGATCAGGGTTTCCGTGTCCGGAACCTGCTTTACACATGCAACAATATTCACGGCTTCCTCCTTCCTTGTTTTATATCACCCTGTTCTTCACGATATCATCAACGACAGAAGGATCGGCCAGCGTGGTGGTGTCTCCCAGGTCGCTTATCTCATTCGCGGCAACCTTCCTCAGTATCCTCCTCATGATCTTGCCGCTCCGGGTCTTCGGCAGA
>JAPLJS010000051.1 GCA_026388545.1 Deltaproteobacteria bacterium | reverse complement strand
GGGGGAATCTGCCGCGCTACTTCGGTGTCATCAACGGTCCGGATGCGGAAGCAGGCGCCGTCCGGCGGGGCAAGGAACTTGTTCCGGTGATCAGGAGGTTGCTTTCAGCCTTCCGGGAAGCCGGTGTCTGTGTCATATTCACGGCCTTCGGATCGCTTACGGAAGACGGGTCTGATCTCGTCCCATATGTCCGGCTGTGGAACAGAAAATGTCAGGAGATGCTGGGGTTCCCCGCAATCGTTTCTATCAACGCTCCCGGTTATGTGATTCTGCCGGATCTTTCTCCGCTGGCTAACGAGCCTGTGATCAACAAGACGGCACAGGGAGCCTTTAATTCCTCTATCATCGATCATGTTCTTAAGCAGAGGGGAATCAATACGATTGTTGTAGCGGGGATGTATACCAATCATTGCGTCATGGCTACCTGTATCGGTGCTGCCGATTCGGGTTATCGCGTGATTGTGCCAGAGGATGCGGTGGGTTCATGGAGTTTAGCCCTGCACGAACAGTCTCTTGGTATCATGCGACCATGGATCATCAGGACATCCAGCGACAGAATCATCAGAGAGCTTACCCCTGTCCAGTGATTTATAAAATATTAAGATTTTCTTAATACTTTCATAAATATTTTTAATATTGCATTTCCCCAATGATGAAGTACACTAATACAGTGTAGTGTTTTTTAGGGAGTAAGATGTTGACCCATAATGCGTCTAACAATCAGATTAACTATGTAACAGATCATTGAAAGAGGAGGGGCGTATGTACAGAAGATCACAGGAAGAAGCAAAAGCGTGGGTACAGAAAGCATTAGCATTTTACAAGAAAGCCGGTAAAGCGATTGCTATGGCAGAGTTCACAAATCCCAAGGGACCTTTTATTGAGGAAGATATGTATGTTTTTGTGTTGAACCTCAAAGGGACTATGCTTGCACATGGAGTCAACGAAAAATATATAGGACAGGACTTCATTGACGTCAAGGATTCTGACGGCAGGAGTTTTATCCGGGAGATTGTCGAAGTCGGCAACACCAAAGGCAGTGGTTTTGTGGATTACAAATGGTACAACCCGGTGACCAAAGAGGATCTCGTCAAACACGTGTATTTTGAGAAGGTCGATGACGTGCTCATCTGCAGTGGAGTCTATAAAGAAATGTGGCAGGAGCTCTTGTAGTTTGCGCCATTCCTGCAAAATTACATAAAATCCAGCATCGTATCTATAGATATACTCTCCGAACCGCCTCATTTCCCATTATGAGGCGGTTTTTTTTGATTCATTTTGAAGATTGTTGTAAATATGGTGCGGCTTTCCTGTGAAGTGGTTTCACATTTCAACAGTCGATTTTTCAAAAGGAGGAGCACTATGGAGTTTCGGACCATTGAAGCGGTTGCAAAGCAAGGCAGAATCGGTATCATCACCTTGAATCGCCCTGAAAAACGGAATGCCATCTCCATCGAGATGCGGCGTGAGGTATCGACATGCCTGAGAGACTGGAAGGACTCCGAAACCGTCGGGACGGTAATTTTCACCGGCAGCGGTGAGGCATTCAGCGCGGGTTTTGATCTCGGCGAATTCAAGCATCCGGCTCTCTACAATGAGATTTATGAAACATCGGCAAGGTATCACAGAGATATCTGGTATTTCCCCAAACCAACGATTGCTGCGGTAAATGGTCCGGCTCTGGCCGGTGGGTTTGATCTTGCAAAACTTTGCGACCTGAGAATATGCTCAAAAACCGCCGTCTTCGGACATCCGGAGATTAAATTCGGTATTCCCCCGCTGCTAACCCCCCTTCGATGGATTGTCGGCGAGGGGATAGCCCGCGACCTCTGTTTCACAGGGAGAAAGATTGACGCTATAGAAGCACATCGCATAGGTCTGGTCAACGAGGTTGTCGATGGTGAAAGGTTGATGGAGAGGGCATGCCAGATTGCTGCTACTATTCTGGAAGCTCCGGCGTCTGCAATTCACTTCATCAAGACATACATGCTGGACCACGCGAATCGCGGATTTGAAGAAGCTTTTTGTGTCGAGCATGACAAGGCTTTTCAGGAGTTCCTCCTGAGAAAGGCATCCGAAGCTTTACAGGAAGGTGAGAAAGGATGAAAAATTGCAGAATTCCCATGTAAAATATGATACAGACGAAGACATTACGATCAACACCGATTAAGGAGGTAGATGTGGATTTAGGATTGAAGAATAAAGTTGCCCTGGTGGCCGGTGGGAGCATGGGGCTGGGACTGGCCGTGGCGAAGATGCTGTCAAAGGAGGGGGCGCGTGTTGCCATCTGTGCCCTGGATGATCCGTATCTGCCGCAGGCAAGAGAAGAGATCATAAAGGAAACGGGGGGCGAGGTAATTGCTGTTCCCGCCGACGTGACGGATGCCGAGCAGGCGAAAAATTTTGTGCGCAGCGCTATGGATCATTACGGGACGCTGGATATTCTGGTCAATAATGCCGGGGGGCCACCGTCAAAGCCGTTTTTCGATATCGACGACAAACTCTGGGAATTCGGTTTTCGCCTTAATCTCCTGTCCACCATCCTCATGACCCGTGAGGCTGTTCCGGTGATGAAGGCCAAGCGCTGGGGGAGAATTATCAATATGACCTCCATCTCTGTCAAGCAGCCGATTGAAGGCCTGATCCTGTCCAATACAATCCGTTCCGGCGTCATCGGTTTCGCCAAGAGCCTGTCAAACGAGCTGGCGCCGTTCAACATTACGGTAAACAGCGTCTGCCCCGGCTATACCATGACGGAACGGGTCAGGGAGGTTTCAAAGGCCGTCGCTGCCAGAGAGAGTACTACGCCGGAGGCAATCATTAAAAAATGGGAGTCTGAAATCCCGATGGGGCGCCTCGGCAAGCCGGAAGAATTAGCCGGCCTGGTGGCCTTTCTGTCCTCCGAGATCGCCGGTTTTATTACCGGTGCGGCCATCCAGATCGACGGCGGCTACTACAAGGGGATTATGTAGGTGACCTGCAGGGGGGCTCTTATTTGAATTTATGGGGGCTGATCTTCTTTTCCATTTTGTCCAGGAAATTCGACCATGCATTAGTCCGGAAGGCCGTAGCGAGCTTTTTGGGCTTTGTCGCCCCGCATGACGGACACTCCAGGGTGTCGTATCTTTCGTTGACCTTCATGAGCCGCTCATAGACGGCTTCGCACTTGCTGCATTCAAATTCGTATATGGGCATATGTAAATTTCTCTTCCCTTTTCTTGCTCAAATGAATCGTATGCAATTCCTTCATCCACAATAGATGTCAAACCGTATTTATTATGCGTGTCTGTTGCAGATTTCTTTTTAATCTAATATCCTTTTACGGTCAAGAGAAAGAAAAAAATGAGTGCTGGTTTCTCGGAGACGATAGTGCAATCATCAGTTGACACAGACAAAATGTCCGATCTAATCATATATCCATAACTTTCCTTTTGACATTACTCGTTTTTTTGTTTAGACTTCGTACCTCATTTCACGAGGGGGGTAGCTCATGGAACGGCGTATAAGAATTTATGGTGTTACAGGGATTGTCCTTGTGGTCTTTTTGGCGTTCATGCTCCTTCCCGCCTATGGTGCTTCAAAGCCAGAAACGGGATATTATATCTTAACCGGTTCCTTTATGAAGGTGACCAATGCGGAGCAGGAATTGAAAAGGTTGAAAAAATACAATGCCTCTATAACTGAGGAATCATTATCAGGCAAAAAATGGTACCGTGTTTCTATAGGGCCTTACAAGGATAAGGATAAAGCCAAAAGCATGGCGCGTCAGTTGAAGCGAAAGAAGGTCATTGCTTCCTACAATATCAAGATAATGGCAAAAGCCGTTCCCGATTTAGAGATCGTTTCCGTGACAAAGAGCACCCCGCAGAAGGAACAGACGATTTCCGAGGCGGCTCCTGCAAAAGCCGCGCCCGTGGCGGTAGTTCCGTACGTACCCGAAGCGGTTGTACAGAGCCCAGGACCAGAAACCTCTCCCGCTTCTCCAGCCAAATCGGCAGAGGTCATTACCCTACCTCCTGTGACAGATCAAACAGCCATCGCTGCCCGGATGCCTGAAACACCGGCGAAGGCGGCTGTTGAATCACCTCCTGCACCATCTCCAGCACCGGTAAAAACGGCCGTTTCCGTAGCGAAGAAGGCGAAAGACTGGTCTCTTACTGCCGGTTATAACCTGTGGCAGCTAGACATGTCTAAACATTACGTCAATGGGAACTTTAAAAGCAAGGACTTCATGCACGGCCCCACCATCGGTTTTTCAAAGAAAAACGTCGGGTTATCATTTACATATCTCACAACGATGAGTAATAAAGGATTCAAAGCCGATGTATATGAAACCTTTGACAGTGGTGAGATATACCGCCGAAAAGAGGGGTTTAAACGGGATGATTATGATGCCACCCTTCGTTATACTCTACTTAATATCAGTCAAATATCCGCGTCGGTCCTGGCCGGATTTAAGTACACAAGGTTGTACGACATGTCATCGACCTACACAAGGTCTGCGGGGGAATATACGATCACCGGGTATATGGACATTTGGGGGCCGGCGCTGGGCATGGAACTCATCGCCCCCTTTGGCAATCCTTCTCAAACCCCTTTCTTCATGTCGCTATCTGGAAGCGGAATGTTCCTGAGAGGTACGGGGAAACATCCCCAGTTCGTACCGGCATCGGGAGGATCATACGGGACTACCTTTGAGGGGGCCGATTTTTCCGCCAATGGATGGGGAGCATACGCAGACGCCCATTTTATCTGGAAGGTCACAAATGCGTTTCAGTTCCAACTTGGCGAACGATACCAGAGTGCCAGTCTCAAGGATACGAGCCCCCAGGGATACACTATGCACGCCTCCAACGGGTATTTTGCATTTTACACCCGTTTGTCGTATGACTGGTAGGCATGAAATCTTGACCCGTTTTGTTTGAATAGATGCAATCTTGGGAAAGGCGATCTCATCCAGGTAGGTATGTCATACCTGCTCTGTTATTTCTTCGGTTGTTTAATCATCTACTTTCAATTTTAGCCCCGGTGAAAATTTTGTGAAACAGGGAGGAACCCGACAATGGCGGTTCATGAGAAGATCGGAGCAATGATTGAAGAAATGACTCAGTGGCGTCATGAACTCCACGCCCGGCCGGAAACGGCATTTTCGGAACGGGAGACATCCGACTTCGTGGCCGAAAAGTTGCTCTCATTTGGGATTGACGTCCATAGAGGCCTTGCCGGTACCGGCGTGGTGGCTACAATCCGGAGGGGAAGAGGAGACTATCCGGCTATCGGTCTTCGGGCCGATATGGACGCTCTTGATATTACGGAAGCTACCGGTCTTCCTTACGCTTCCCGCAACGAAGGGAAGATGCACGCCTGCGGCCATGACGGCCACATGGCCATGCTTTTAGGAGCTGCAAAGTATCTGGCCGGGGATGATACGTTCCGCGGGACGGTCCACTTCATCTTCCAGCCCGCCGAGGAAAACGAGGGGGGAGGGGGGAGAATGATCCGGGAAGGGCTTTTCGACCGGTTTCCGGTTCGATCCGTATTTGCCCTGCACAACATTCCCGCGATGCAGGAAGGGACATTTGCTATCTGTAAGGGACCAATGATGGCGGCATACGATGTCTTCGATATTCAGATTACCGGAAAGGGCGGCCATGCCGCCACACCCCAGAACGTTAAGGATCCTATCATAATATCGGCTTATTTAGTCAACCTTCTCCAGAGCATCGTCAGCCGCGACGTCAATCCGACGCAGGCGGCGGTGATCAGTGTCACAGAAATCCAGGGCGGCACCTCCTACAACATAATCCCCGATATTGTCAAACTCAGGGGAACAACACGCCATTTTCGTCCCTCGGTGCAAAATCGCGTGGAGTCACGCATGCGGGAGATCTGTGCCGGCCTTTCCGCCTCCTTTGATGTTGCCGTAGACATGACCTACGAGCGCCGTTACCCCCCGCTGGTCAATACAGATAAGGAAACAGACGAGGCTATCCGGGCAGCAACTTTGGTCGTGGGAAGTGCCCGGGTATTCACTGACAAAATACCGGATATGACATCGGAAGATTTTGCCTTCTTGCTGAAAGAGAGACCGGGAGCATACATGGGGATCGGCGCCGGGAAGCCCGGGGAAAATGGCCTGCTGCACCAGGCCCGGTATGATTTCAACGACAGGGTACTCCCCATCGGCGCCAGTTACTGGGCGACCCTTGTGGAGACGTTACTGCCAAAGTGAGACCTGGACCGGCCCCTGAAAAGCATATTTAATTTACTCGATACAGGGTGGTATTAACGTACGACACACGGATATGCTGAGATTCTTTTAACCCCTCTATCCTTGAGATAAAAAAAGGTGGATGGTTTTAAGAGGGTCAATCATTCATAAAAAATATCTTTAAATTTTAGTAAGTTGACTACAAAATCACACATTCATCAAACGGTTAATTCTAAGGATTGCCTGGTATAATTTTCAGCAGCTCGCTCCTGATCGCCAGACCAATCTTCTCCAGCAAGTAGGGTTTCCTGACATAGGAACCGGCACCCAGTTCCTGGGCCTTCTTTACCCTGCCCGTTTCGGAATAACCGCTCACGATAACGGCCTTTTGTTTCGGGTTGATTTCAAGAACCCGCCGGTAGGTCTCCAGGCCATCAATCCCGGGGTCCATAATCATATCCAAAACCAGCAGATCCATTGTATGGGTCTTCAGGTACGCCACCGCCTCCTCTCCACCGGACACAGCGTGAACCTTGTAACCAAGCCTCGTCAGCATACTGGCGGCCACCTCTCGCTGTTCCTTCACATCATCAACCACCAGAATCGATTCCCCCCCGCCCATGTAGTGCTCAGGAGATATCTTCTGCAGATCACCGGCCAATTCCTCTCTCGTAGCCGGGAAGTAAAGCGTGAAAGTACTCCCTTTCCCATACTCGCTCTGCACATCAATGTGACCATCGTGATCCTTCACTGTTCCCCAGACAACCGCCAGGCCCAGTCCCGTCCCGCTCCTTCCCATGGCCTTCTTTGTATAGAAAGGTTCGAATATCTTTTCAATGTCCGTGGCCGAGATACCCTTTCCATTGTCGGATACCGTCAAAACCACATAATCCCCTTCCCGCATGTCATCATAACCCCGGATGGGTTTGTCAAGATAGCGGTTCTCCGTCCGGATCGTCACATCTCCCCCGTCTGAAATAGATTCTGCCGCATTCGACAGCAGGTTCATCAACGTTTTGCCCAGATGGATGGGAGAACCCTGAATATTCAACAAGTCTTTATCAAGGTCCATCCTGAAGGTCACATTTGGATGATACGCCTTCAATTTCTCAAATTCCGGGGTCTTGAAATGGTCGGGAATCACATTGTTCAGATTGACAACCTCGGAAACCTCCACACCCCTTCTGGCCAATGTCAGAAGGTCCTGAATGATCGCTGCTGCTCTTAGGCTGGATTGCAGTATGCTGGAAACGTGTCTTCTCCAAGGATTCCCTTCCGGAATATCCATGAGAAGCAGTTCAGAATATCCGACGAGACCTCCCAGGACATTATTGAGATCATGAGCGACACCCCCTGCCAGAGTTCCCAAAGCCTCCATCTTCTCCGCGCGATGCAAACGCTCTTCCAATTTTTTACGCTCTGTGTTGTCACGGATACATTCTATGGCGGCGATAATCTCACCCTTGGAATCCCTCAATACGGAGGCGGTTGCAGAAAGATGGACGTTGCCGGGAGGTAAATTCGGTGTAAAGGCTTCGCCAAAAAGGATGTCACCCATCCTCTGAATTGACGTGTATTGCCTTTCCATCTCCTGATTCTGATGAAGGGCGAGATCAATGAGAATTGGTCTCCTGTCCCCGTAGAAGGGAAGAGAGTATTCATAATCTCCCTTGCCGAGCATTTCTTCAGCCTTCACTCCGGTCATGATTTCCATGGCCTGGTTCCAGGCGATCACTTTACTCTCCTTATCAATGACAAGAGTGGCGTCCGGCAGAAAGTCGATAATGTCCGAAAGCTTCTGCTGGGATTCCCTCAACGCATCTTCCACCTGCTTACGATCGGTGACGTCGCGAATGATACCCACATCAGCGGGTTTGCCACGGTACTGAATAACACTAGCCGATAACTCTGCATCTATGATTGTGCCATCCTTGCACATCAGTTTGGATTCATAGACTTTAGGAACAGCTTCACCTGCTAACCGCGCCTTGACCAGTGTGGCAACCATGGCCCGGCTCTTGGGAGCTATATAGTTGATATACGGAGTATTTTCCATTTCGCCGCGCGTATATCCCAGGATGTCTGCCATAGCCTCGTTCACGAACTGTAAGACATTGTCCTGGATAAGAATAACTCCATCCTTCGCTTGTTGCACCACCGCTGAGTACTTTTCTTCCGATTCCCGCAGTGCCTCTTCCGCCTTCTTTCGGGGGGTAATATCGTTTCCGATACAGAGGACTTCCATAACGACACCACCTTCATCGCGGATAGGTTTATTTGTCCAGGCGATCCAGACCCGCTCACCATTGCGACGTATATTTTCATTGATATTATTGACATATCGATCCGGATTCAGTCCAATATCTTCAATCATACTCTTCATGTCACACCCGGTGGAATCCACTTCGGGAACAATTGTACCAACGACGTTTTTACCGAGTATCTCATCTTCACTGTACCCAAAAAACTTTTGGGCAAATTCATTGAAAAAAGTCACATAACCGGCTTTGTTCCTCCTGAGAATGATGCTGTTTGCGTTTTCCACCAGTTCACGGTACTTTTCTTCGCTCTGCTTTAGCGCCTCCTCCGCTCGCTTGCGGTCCGTGATATCTTCAAGGGTTTCTGTGGCGCCAATCAGATTTCCTGTCGTGTCCCGGATGGCCGCCGCTGTAAAACACAGCCATTTGCCTTCCTTACCTAAATCCGGGAAGAAGTCTAAAGCCTCATAAGCTTCTTCGAGCAGATCTGATTTTCTGTACTTACCTGCATACAATTCAGGAATTCTGTCAAAAGCTTCATCTACCAGGATATCTGCCATGCAGGGCCGTTCGCTCTTGTAAAAAGCCCTCCAGTGCCCCCAGGTGCCGATCACTTCAGCGGCCCGGATATGGCTCAATTCTTCAAGCGCACGGTTCCAGTAAATGACCCTGTGGTCTTTACCAATAACGAAGGTGGAAATCGGGGAACCCTGGACGATACTGTGTAACCTGTCCTCGCTTTCCATGAGAGCCGACTCTGCCTGTCTTCGCTCTGTAATATCACGTCCGATTCCATAGCGGCCGATGGGCTGCCTGTTTCCGTCAAGCAATGTGGTTACATTAAATTCCACAGGGATCCTGCTGCCACTCTTATGGATAATATCAATTTCATAAGGAGCACCTTTCACACCCCTTATTCCTTGTTTAAATTGATGAGCGGCTATTTGCCTGGATTCAGGAGCAATCACATCGGTGAATGGACTTCCAATCAATTCAGGCGCTGTGCGTCCCGTGACCATTTCAAATCTGGGGTTAATATAAGTAAACAGACCTTTCCGATCGACTGAAAAGACAAAATCCAATGTAGATTCGATCAGTGTCCGGTATTTTTCTTCACTTTCCCGCAGAGATATTTCTGTTTTTCTGTGCTCAGCATCTAATTTTTCCAGTTCTTCAATTTTCTGATGCAATTTTCCCAACTCATCAGCGAGTTGCTGCTTTGTCTGCCTTGTTTCTTCCATGATCATGCCCCACGGTGATAACTGGTTTCCAAATTATTTATTGATTTACTAATGAACCTTTCATTGCCTTTCTATCAAGGAATGTGAGGGGATGCTGACAGGTGTGATAATTAATGGTTTACCTGTTGCCAGGGAGTAGATTTCTTTTTAAACCCGCATCTTTTCTAAAGAAAAATAATAAAATTGTCAATGATCTTTCATAAGATTTAAAGGCGATCACTTACAATTCAGAAATTATGATTTTCCGAACTGTAGACGGTATGGCAGGTAAGCTCATACAAAATGGCTGAAATCGGACGCTTGAAAACCCGGGTTTTTCGATAATATCTATCCTGAAACGTCTTATCGTGGCAGAAAGACGGCGATAATTGCCAAAATGATCCACTGGAAAAAGTTTATCAGGGGATCAAGTAAACCAAAATAGAGGAAACCGATAACAATAAAGAATCCATAAGGCTCAATCTGGAAAAGAAATCTTCTTATTCCTTCCGGCGCAAACCCCATGAGAATCTTAGAGCCGTCAAGCGGTGGTATTGGTATCAGATTGAATGCGGCCAGTATAATATTAATCTTGGCCAGAATATAGAGGATTTTTGCCGTTACCCCTGACAATTCAGGCGATATGAGCCGAGAGATAAGAAGTGCAATGAAGGCCAAGATGATGTTGGCGACTATGCCGGCCGAAGATACAAGGATGAGGCCTTTGCGTCTGTCGGGAATGTTGCTTAAATTGATAGGTACCGGCTTTGCCCACCCAAATCCGAATATAAAGAGCATGATCGTTCCTATAGGATCGAGGTGCTTAATAGGATTGAGGCTTAACCGTCCTTGCAACTTGGCAGTTGGGTCACCGAGTTTGTATGCTACCCAACCGTGAGCTAATTCATGAGCGATTATTGAATACAACAGCGGGACAGATAATATGACAAACGAAACCGGATCGTTGAACAAAAGGTTCAGTAGTCCCATTATCGATGCTCACCTTCAGCTTTTTTGATTTCTTTGTGCATAGATTTTTCCCCTTATCAGTAAAACTTGCAAATCCCATTCAGGATGGAATATTTTTATTGGAAAATAACTGCAGAAATGATTGTCAGCGATAGGTTAGCCATTAATTAACAAGGTCTTGGTGGAATAATTATATCCTCGCAATATTAAAGTATTTTCTTAACGCTTTTCTATTTATCATTTTTAAGGTAGATTTTCAACAGTACAGTCACGATTTTAGTCACAATATTGCGGCCCTGTGGTTTGGCCGATGAGAAGCGGCCCGAAAATCAGGAGAAAGAAAGCCATGACGAAAGATAAAATTCCTGTAACTCCCTGTCTTCTAATGCTCAAAAGGCAAGGTGTTGCCTTTGACCTGCATCCCTACCGTTATGAAGAGCACGGCGGTACGCAGGTATCGGCGCGGGAGCTTGGCGTCGATGAACACTGGATTATCAAAACCCTGGTTATGGAGGATGAGAAAAAAACGCCTTTTATTGTCCTGATGAATGGCGACAGACAGGTTTCCACCAAGTCCCTTGCCAGGGTACTGGGAGTCAAGTTTATTATCCCTTGCGACCCGAAGGTCGCGGAAAAGCATACAGGATACAAAGTGGGGGGCACCTCTCCCTTCGGAACAAGAAAGACGTTGAGAATTTACATGGAGGAATCCATTGCGTCCCTTCCAAAAATCCTGATCAACGCGGGAAGCCGTGGCCTGCTTGCCGAAATATCGCCATCAGACCTTATGAGGGTGTTGAATCCTGTTATGGTCAATGTGGCCATTTGAAAGACGCGAGCAGAGCACTACCGAACCCGGAGAGCCCCTGAATGAAACCGGCGCAAAAGGCGATGAGACCGAGGAAGATATAGATTTCCATTAATAATTTCCATAAGGATTGAAGCTTTTCCTGCGATAATCTGAGGGGAGCTTCAATACACGCTATCTTTTGTCGTGCCAGGATGGGTAAATCCGAAACGGGATAAGCATGGGTACTTTCTGCTGATAGTGCCGGTATGCCTCTCCGAAATTTGCAACTAAATCGCGTTCTTCAAGCAATGCACCGATATAAATCCATACAGTCCAGAGAACGTTGAACAGCAGCCTGTCCAAAGTGAGATCGGGGCACGACCAGATCATGATCAAAACAAACAGGTACAGGGGGTGGCGCACCCAGCGGTAGGGACCCCTGACAGTCAAAGGCATTTCTTTCGGTATTTTGCCGTGAAGGTGGTTTACTATTGCCCTGATGCCAAAGGGATCAAAAAACCCCAGTGCCTGTGTTCCCCAGTATAAACCTGCTATAGATGCTGCAAAGATCACCCGCAGCAATAAACGAAGATCACCTTCAGCAGTTGCAACCGTGCCTGATGTCCCCTGCCAGAAGATGATAACGATGAATAAAACGATACCCGATATGATCGCATAGATCGCACTGTTGTATGCTTCCGGGATAAATCGAGCCAGATAACGGCGAAACGGTTTTCGCATCATTCCACTGTGCTGAAGGAAAAAAGCCAGAGAAAGACAGACATCAAGCAATACGGTTCCGCTTTCGCTTAAGCCCAGCTTAACCAGGTGCAAAGACCCGACATAACAAAACGCTCCGAACATGACCAACGAACTGCCGCCGAGCATATATGCCAGAAAGATCACCATGTATGCGGGATACTTATGCATCCTTATTTCCTTATCAAATACCTGTTGGTTGAATTCGCAGCGGGTGAATACGATTAATAATTTCACTAAGGAGCGAAGATTCCCCGTCAGTCTGCGTGGAGCGTCAACTGTTCTATAAATTGTTCTATAGCATCGTGTCCACATATTCATGTTTGTGCATATGATATGGGTAAATACAATTTAGTCAAGGGATTTACAAGAAAGCAGTTTTTCCACTTTTAAATAAATTTCATCTTAACCCTTGACATATGCCTTACCAGCAATTATAATCAGTACTAACTGATAAATCAGAATGTAATGATCAATCAGAATTATCAATGGGAGGTGTTACAGTGGTCAAGTCGAATTCAAAGACATCATGTTGCGCATCCGGGAGTGTGTCCGCGAGCTGTTGCCGCGTCGAATCGCTGATAAGCGTTGATGAACGGGGCCAGATGGTGCTTCCAAAAGAATTACGGGATAAAGCGAATATCAAAGCCGGTGATAAACTGGCTCTCATCAGTTGGGAAAAAGATGGGGATATCTGCTGTATTTCTCTGATCAAAGCCGATTATCTTGCAGAAAAGGTAAAGGAATTCCTTGGACCGGTCATGAGAGATGTGGTTTCAGGACAATAGACAAGCAAATGAGAGAGGTATATGAAAATGAGACAAGAAGAAATCAAGAAAGTCGTGAGAGCCGGTTATGCCAAAATTGCGAAAAATGCCGGGACGTGCTGTTTCCCCTCCGCCTCATGCTGCGGCAGCGAAAATTCGGTGGAGAACATCAGCAGGGGGGTCGGATACAGCCCCGAAGACCTGCAGGCCGTTCCGGAAGGGGCGAATCTCGGTTTGGGTTGCGGGAATCCCGTCGCCCTGGCTTCTTTACGGGAAGGTGAAACGGTGATCGATCTCGGATCAGGCGCCGGTTTTGATTGTTTCCTGGCCGCTAAAAAGGTTGGAGAGAGCGGCCGGGTGATTGGTGTGGATATGACGCCGGAGATGCTTGATAAAGCAAGAGAAAACGCCCGCAAGGGCAACTACCGGAATGTAGAGTTCAGATTGGGTGAAATTGAGAGCATGCCCGTCGCCGATGGCATCGCTGATATTGTTATATCCAATTGCGTGATCAACCTTTCTCCCGACAAGAAAAGGACTTTTAAAGAGGCCTTCCGCGTTCTCAAACCGGGTGGCCGGCTGATGGTGTCCGACATCGTTTTGCTGACGGAGCTTCCTCTCGCGCTAAAAGATTCGATAGAGGCCTATGTCGGGTGCCTCGCCGGAGCCGTTATGAAAGACGACTATATCGGCGCGATCAGGGCGGCTGGGTTTCAGGACGTCGAAATCATCGATGAGACATTGTTCCCGGTGAAGGAAATGGTCAGACATCCGGCAGCAAAAGAAGCGTCGGTAAGTTCCGACACCTTGCTGGAAATGGCAGAGAAACTTGCCGCATCCATTGCAAGTATAAAGGTGTATGCCGTTAAACAGGAAGAAAAGCCGACGCACTAAAAAACACTTTTTTTAAAGTGTATCGTTTTTTGTTCTTTTCCGTCTATAGGAATAAAAAGAGGGAAAGGAGAAGAGTGAAAAGGATGGTCTGTTCAAAAAATCATAAGGAGGTATGAAATGGAAAAGTTGTTTGGTCCAATGATGCAAGGGTTTTTCAGTAGCATGGCAGAGGAGGATAAGAATAATATGAAGGCCTGTTTTGAGAAGATGACCGCGATGTGCCCATGCAGTAACATGAAGGATATGTCTGAAGAGGATAAGAAGGCTATGATGGAAAAGATGAAGTCGTTCTGCGGCAGCAAGATGGGAATGATGTCTTCCATTCTCGAGTGCCCCGGAATGTCGAAAGTGAAGGAGAACGCACATGAATGATCGCATGAAACAATTGATTGCTGTGGGAGCGTCAGATGAGCGCAATGAGTTCGCGTGCGACCGGAAGATCCCTTTCATTCAGATCAGAGAAATGAAATCCGATTTCAAGAGTGAGGATTGATAGAAAAGAGAAAGGGCGGTTGAAGAAGAAAACTCCAACCGCCTGGGAAATCGCTCGATTCAATAATGCCGGAATATTATCACGCGACTTCAATTGTTAAAGGAGTCGTGTTGGCAATATTGTCTGAAACAGGGCACCTGCTCTCCACTTCATGAACAAACGCATCCTTTTCTTCCTTTGACATGTCTGAATCAATATTTAAAGTAACTTTTATACCAGTAAACCCGGCTCGGTTTTCCTTGCTTTTACCCAGTAAAGTTTCCAGATCGAATGCGCCTTCAACTTTTATGTTCATGCCTTTCAAATTGATTCTCTTCTGGTTTGCAACGATTCTTGCTACGGTGCCAATGCAGCCTGCAAGAGATGCGAAAAAATACTCAAGGGGGGTTGCACCCGCATCAGTCCCGCCGCCTGCCTTCGTTTGGTCGACATACATAATATGATCGCCTGCTTTTACTTCAATCTTAAATTTTTCATCCAACTTTGCCTCAATACCGATTGTTTTCATTTTAGCCATTGTAGTTCCTCCTGAAATTATTTTACTTTCCACTTTGATGTCTTGAAATGGAAAGGGGTTACCCCCTTGTCTTAATTGCCTTCCGTTATGGATCACTTCCTCTTCGCCCCATATAGACGGTAAGAGAACCGAAAAGGATACATAAATCTGGTCATTTTTTTTAGCAGTATGTGGAGGAACTCCAGTCGAAGCGGTTATTAATGGATCGGATTAAAGGTTGTCGGCGTCACTACTTCGGGTAGCAGACGAGTTCGTTCCTCTCGTCCCGATCCAGGGTGCACTCGGTCTTGATATCATTTCTCAGTCTTGTCCGGGCCCGGTGCAACCTGATTTTAACCGCTTCGAGGCTGATATTGAGAATATCGGCTATTTCACGGTTTTTCATTCCCTCGAATTCGCTGAGGAGCAGCACGGCGCGTTCGTTTTCGGGTATCCGCTTAACAATGCGGTGTATGCAGGCATTCATTTCGCGCCTCATGAGGCCCTGGTCGGCGTCGCGCAGCTTTTCATCACTTAAAATGTTACAATCACAGTTGGCGTCAATGGTGTCTAAGGAAACTATCGTCTGTCGTGTCGAGGCCAAACGGCTATGGTCCAGTGCAACATTGGTGGCGATGCGGTAAACCCAGGTGGCAAGGCTTGATTCTCCCCGAAAATTACTTATACCGCGGCTGACCTTCTCGAATACCACCTGTGTCAAATCCTCCGCATTATCCTTACCCACCATACCACTCAGGTAATGGAAAATCCGCGGACGGAACTCATCGTAAATTTTCTGGAAATCAACTGATGACATTGCTTTGATAGGAGCTCGTTTTTTGTTTGGGAAGTGTAAGGAATAGTAAGTTGTGTGTCAAGAAGAAATAACGAGACCTGCGGTTGATCAGATTGTACATGCCCTCCCCTTGAGGTTGAAGAGAAGTCGCAGGATCTTTTTTGTTCCATCACTGAAGAGCTTCTCGGCAAAGGGGCGTCCCGCTATACGCTTGGAAATTTCGGAAAGGGTCGGATATATGTGTACGGTGTCGGCGATTGTAGACAGTTTCAACCCGCCATTCATGGCGACGAGCCATTCGTGAATGAGTTCACCGGCATGAGCGCCGATGATCTGGCAACCCAGCAACTTCCCCCCCGAACTGACGAGCATTTTTATCATGCCCAGCGTTTCGCCTTCGGCAAGAGCCCGGTCGTTATCTTCGAACGACTCCGTCAGCACATGGTAATCCAGGCCTTCCTTCCGGGCCCGTTTTTCATTCAGGCCGATACTGGCCACCTCCGGGTCCGTATACGTACACCAGCCGACTTTGCTGTAGTTTACTTTTCGGGGCAGATGCAGGACGGCATTTGTCAGGGCAATGCCGGCTTCATATCCGGCTACGTGTGTGAAGGGGAACTGACCGTTTACATCACCGCAGGCGTAGATATGAGGGATATTGGTTCGCAGGCGGTGATCCGCCGGGATACCGCGGGGCGTAAATTCAACACCCGCTGCTTCAAGCCCCAGGTCGCCGATGTTGGGTTTTC
Source organism: Deltaproteobacteria bacterium (assembly GCA_026388545.1). NCBI lineage: Bacteria > Pseudomonadati > Myxococcota > Myxococcia > Deltaproteobacteria bacterium. The sequence goes on along the minus strand of JAPLJS010000051.1, from coordinate 1,411 downwards.
TCCCCGTAGATACGAAAATGGCGTCTCCTTCTATAACCAACGGCTGTCCTTCACTATGGGCAGGAGCAACCGTGATGCGTATCGTTGAACCTCCTGTTTCCGCCTTGATGGCCTTGGTTCCTGTGTGGATCTCGATGCCCTCCACTTCCATCCGGGTTTTGAGAATTTCTGCCAGATCGGCATCTTCCGGTCCGAGGATCTGATCCATAAATTCTACGATGATCACTTTGGACCCCAGACGACCGAATGCCTGCGCGATTTCCAGTCCGATCGGTCCGCCGCCGAGAACGATGAGCCGGGATGGTAAGACCCTTTGTGAAAACAGGGTTTCGTTGGTCCAGAAAGGAACGCCTGCAAGGCCCTCAATCGGTGGAATGACCGGGCTTGACCCTGTGGCAATGATCCAGTTTTTCGCGGAAATTCTCTTTCCCTCCAATTCTACAGCATGGTCATCCGTAAAAACAGGCTTACCGAAACGAACCTCGGCCCCCAAACTACAGAATCTCTCCGGTGAATCGTGCTGCTGTATCCTGTCGATGACAGATTGCACACGATCCATGACGGATCCCAGGTTGACAGGCGGCAATGCCATATCGGGGAGTCCGAATTCTTTTGACCTTTTCGCGAGAGCCCAAACTGATGCCGTACGGATGAATGTTTTCGAAGGAACACAGCCGAAGTGCAGGCAGTCTCCGCCGAGCTTTGAGGACTTCTCGATGAGAATCGCTTTTGCACCAAATTGCGCGGCTCCGGCTGCTGCCGTAAGTCCGGCGGCGCCGCCGCCAATAATTCCAAGATCATATTCAAAGTCCGACATACGTCCTTCCCCCTTACTCATTTCTCATCCATCAAAGGAACAACAAAATTTGATATTTTACAGGGTTGTCACTTTTTCTTTCCGTACTAAAGGAAGGTTGGTGTTGGTTTTGTAGGTCGTTGCCTATCATTTCAACATTTCTTTATGTTTGATGATTTTAGGATAATAATAATTATAAGTCAAATAAACCGTTAAGATTTATTGATTGTTAAGCGAAATGTTAAATTGTTCCGCAGGTCGAAAAAATCAAAGCCTTTACTCGTAGTAGCTTTCATTTAGGAGGCACTGGATCAACGGGTACTTTCTTGGATAACAAGGCCAACGTAGAATCTAATACTTGTCGCTGTGGGAAAACATCGAAGGGACGGCCCAGTGTGAAACACCGTACCAATGCAGGTATAGATGGGTTATTTTTTAGGAAGTGTTGACCATAATATGTATAAGACTCAATAATGACGACATCGTAAAAAGTCACACGGCGGTTCTGGAAGCGCAGGCCATATTTCCAGTCGCCGAGTCGAAAATGTAGCTGAGACAGCGCCACGGGCTCAGAAAACGCTCTTTGACAGCCAAAATAGTGGAACGGATGGAGGA